>CAYOCA010000043.1:0-9415 GCA_964402345.1 uncultured Muribaculaceae bacterium
TGGATGTTATTTATCATAAAAAATTAGAAGGTATTCCTAAAATATTAGAAACACCTTATATTGATAAGGAATATCCTCCTTATAAACAAGAAATAGAAATGATTCGTGAAAAAAAATTTAATCCTAAATTAAGAGAAGAAGTAGAAGATTATTATAAGAAGTTAGGTGATTAGTTATGAAAATGAAGGAAGAAGTCAAGTATCTTAGAAAAGATTGCGTTTTTGAAAATTATACGAGGATTATAGAGAAATTCAAAGATTATGACAAAATTTCTAAAGTTAAAATTATTGATGAAGTTTATAAAGATTATCAAACAATTCAACCAATTATTGATATTTGTACAGTTAGAGAATTAAAGTATTTACAGAAATTGATAAATGATGATCCAGATTGTCAAGATTTAGAAAAATATAAATTTGAAATCAAAAATTTAAGAGCTAAATTTTTGATATTCTACAGTCACAGTATTACTATTCCTGAAGAAACATATGATTATATATGTAAAGCTTTAAAGCAAGTAGATTGGAAAGTTGCTAAAAAAAAAGATCGTATTAATGAAGTTTTAGTTGGTATTTGTCGCGTTTATGGAGAATTAATGGCGGAGCCTTTGGTACAAATTAGTTGTTCTTTACTGGGAATTAGTGCAAGTGAAGTTAATGATCATTTATGTCATAATCGTCTGTTTAAGTATTATGTTTATTTTAAGCCAGAATATATTGAGAGTTTAGATCAAGAAATGCCTATGTTTGTTTATCAAGATTATTATAGTATTTTAGATGAGTTGGATGAAGCAAGACGTAAGTATGGAATTGCTTGTTCAAAAGAGATTAATATTCAAGATTTTATTAATATGTTTTATTATGGATTTAATATCAATTGTCCAGTTGTTAAGAAAATGTATCAAAAATTAATGAATATTAATCACTATGTTCTTCTTTTAAATCCTATTCGGAAAGTAGTTTTATTGAATGAAGATCGTAAAGATTTATTTGAACTTGTAGAAAGAGTTGTTGGAAAAGATCAGGAGTTTTTAGACTTATTAAATCAGGCTTTAGACGAGATACCTTGTGCTGCTTTAAATGGAGCAACTCCTACTGAAGCAAAGTACTATCGTTTAGAAGAAGAAAAAAATCGTTATACAAAGGAAGTAAGTTATATTAAACAACAGAATGCCAAATTAGATAAAAAAAGTGTTAATACTTTTTATCAGATATATTTTGCTTTATTAGAGTTTACTAATAATAAGTATGGGATAAATAAACAACTTAAAAGGATTTATAAACAAACAAGATTAAATCCCAAAGAATTAATTAATATTGTTGATAAGTTTTGGAAAGAAAAAGAAACGATTATTGATGATTTTTTGAAAAAAATCCTTATGATTTTAGTCAATATTTATTAAATTTAGTTGAAGGAATGAAAAGAGGATTTAGAGATACTTTCATCTTGGCGAGATATGAAGAGGATTATACTTGCTTATTAAGTGCTGAAAAATGCTATATGATAAAAGGGTTACATGATAATTTGGATCAGATTGTGAGTTATAAGGAATTACCATGTTTCGTTGTTACAGCAATTATGCCATTTGCAGATATTATTATTTATGATGGTATTTTTCAAACTTCTTTTAATATTTCTCTTGGTAATGAATTTGATCGAATGGTGGAAGAAGAGTTGAAAAAAAGAAAGAGAATATATCATTTGTAAGGCTAGTGGTAAAGATTAGGAAAAAGTAAAAAAAATTAAATTGGTAGATGAGTATTTTTAGCTCTATTTACCAATTTTTTGTTAAAAGGATAATTTATATTTAAAACGAAACTTTGTGAAATATTATTTTTTTAATTATCTGAATCATTCCTTTATTTTAAAGGGAAAATATCAAAAATTTACCTAACGATAGAGTAAGATAAAAAAATATCCGTAAACTAGAGATAAAACTTTATCTAAACATTTCTAAATTTTGGTATAATCTAGTAAGCAGTAGAGGTGGGAAGTAATGAATGAAAAGTTAGAAAAATTATTAAATCAAATAGGATTAAATGAAGATTACATGATTTTTTTTGAAGAAAGTTATATTGAAAAAGTCTTGATTGATAAGGGAAGCAATCGTTTCCATTTTATGATTAAAATTGGAAAGATTCTACCATTTGCTGTTTATGAAGATTTATTAACTTCTTTAAAGAAAGCATTTCATAGTGATATCAAATTGACTCTAAATTATGATGGAGAGGATTACCAAAGTATTCATGAATATTTAACTGAGATGATGAGTCATTATGCTAAAGAAGGACTACGCTACCAAGTTTTTCAAGAAAGAAAAGTGACAGTAGAAAAGAATACTGTAATCTTTCCTGTTTTAAATAAAATAGAAGAATTAAACTTAAATAATATCAAAGATGAAATGGTAAGGAAATTAAAGACATACGGTTTTACTAATATTGACTTTCAAGTAAAATTAGAAACAGCAGGTGAAAAAGAATTGTTAGAGAAAATAGAGTTAGAAAAACAAGTTACCACCTTACCTAAATATCAAGAAAAAACTTCTAACCAAGTTTCTCAGGCATCTTCTACGACACTAGAAAAAACTTATTATCGACCTAAAAAAAGTGTGGAGATTACTCCGATTAAAGATTTATTGTACGAAGTTGAAAATATTAATATTGAAGTTCAACTCTTTGGCGTTGACATATACGAAGCAAAAAGTGGCTACAAAATATTTACCTTAAAAGTAACTGATTTTACAGATAGTATGTATGCTAAAATTTTTACAAAAGATGAAGAAGAATTTGCTAGATTAAAAAATTTTCTTAAAAAAGGAAATTGGTATTCAATGTATGGACGTATCAAAGAGGATAGTTACGCAAATAATGAATTGGTGTTCATGACAAGATTAAAAGATATCAACCCAATTGAGGCTAAACTAGATTGGGGAAGAGTAGATAATAGTGAGGAAAAAAGGGTAGAGTTACATGCTCATACTATGATGAGTCAAATGGATGGAGTAATCGATGAAATTAAATTAATAAAAACAGCAATTAAATGGGGACACAGAGCTATTGCTATAACTGATCACGATGGTTGTCAAGCATTTCCTCATGTCTTTAATGAAGTAACAAGTTATAATAAAAAGGTTTTAGCGCCTTTTAAAGAAAAATTAAATGAATTAAAACAAGATAAAAAAGATAAGGAAGCAAGGGAAGATGTTTGTGGGGCTAAATTAATTGATGAAGAAATTGCAAAAGTAGAATCTGAAATGCAGAAAGCACCTACTTTTAAGGCTTTATATGGAACAGAACTAGAGATGTCTGATAATACTTTAGATATTGTCGTAAATCCGACAGATAATGATATCTATTCGTCAACTTATGTTATCTTCGATACAGAAACAACTGGTTTTAATCCTGGTTTACATGACACTATGATCGAAATAGGTGCTGTTAAAATGAAAGATGGTATGGTTTTAGAGAATTTTGATGAGTTAATTAATCCAGGTGTTTTAATTGATAGTGAAATTACTGAACTAACAGGAATTACTAATAATATGGTAAATAATTGCCCTAATGAAGAAGAAGTAACGAGAAAGTTTAAAGAATGGATTGGCGATTTACCATTAGTTGCTCATAATGCTAAATTTGATAAAAATATGTTAGAAATGGCTTATTACAAATATGGACTCGGAACTTTAGATAATCCGATTTTAGATACGATGATTATTTCGCAAATTATTAATAAAGATTTAAAACGTCATAATTTAACAGCATTAACTAAAAACTATGGAATTACTTTTGAAGAAAATGATGGAACAGGGGAAAAACATCACCATCGAGCTGATTATGATGCTGAATTTACTGGATATATTTTCTTTAAAATGTTAAAACAATTAGATCAAAAGACAATTAAGACTTTTAAAGATTTAGCGGATTTACCAACGGAAAAAGAAATCAATAAATGGAATCGTGAAAAACATGTAAACATGATTGCTAAAACTAGAGTAGGTTTAAAAAATATGTTTAAATTAATTAGCTATGGTTCTACAACTTACTTAGTAAAGAATGCTAGAGTTCCTAGACATTTAATCGAAGAATATCGAGAAGATTTGTTAATTGGAAGTGGTTGTTATAATGGTGAGATATTTAATACTGCTTTAACTAGAAGTGAAGAAGATTTAAAGAAAACAATGGAGTTTTATGATTATATTGAAGTTCAACCTCCTAGTAACTACACTCATTTAATTGCTAGACATGACATTAATACCATGGAAGAAGTTAAATATGCGATTGAGAAAATTGTTAAATGTGCTAAAGAAATAGGAAAATTAATTGTCGCAACTAGCGATGCTCATACTTTAAATAAAGAAGATAAAATTTATCGAGAAATTATTGTTCATCAAAACGTACCTGGTAAAGGAAGGCATCCTTTAGCAAAATACTTAAATACAGAAGGATACAAAACTATTCCTGATCAATATTTTAGAACAACAGATGAAATGTTAGAAGAATTTTCATTTTTAGGTAGTGATATGGCTAAAGAAATTGTTATCACAAATACTAATAAAATAGCTGATTTATGTGAGGAATATGAAGTAATTATTGATACAGGAGGAATTCCTTTTTCTCCTAAAATTGATAAATCTATTGAAACAGTCATTGACATGGTTTACACTAAAGCAGAAAGTTGGTATGGAAATCCCTTACCATTTAATATAGAGGAAAGAATTGCTAAAGAATTATATGGTGATAGTGTTTTTGAGAGTATTAAGTATCTTTTGAAAGAAGGAGGAGAACCAGAAGGTGAGGAATTTGAAAGAAAGGCTTTTCTGAAACTACATGAAACTATTTTTAAAGGGGATGAAGAAGTAAGAAGAATTGTTGGTGAAAAAATTAGAAAAACTTCTTTTCAAGAATTATCTGAGAGCGAATTAGAAAAACAAATTTCTAAAGATCTAGGTGGAATTATTGGAGGAGGGTTTGACGTAATTTACTTAATTGCGCAAAAATTAGTAAAACACTCTAATGATGAAGGGTATTTAGTAGGAAGTCGTGGTAGTGTTGGTTCTTCCTTTGTCGCTACGATGATGGGAATTACTGAAGTAAATCCCTTACCAGCTCATTATCGTTGTCCTAACTGTAAACATAGTATTTTTGAATCAGATGATGGTGGATCTTTAGGAGCAACATATTCTTCAGGGTTTGATTTACCAGATAAAGTTTGTCCAAAATGTGGAGAACGTATGATAAAAGATGGACAAGATATGCCTTTTGCTACTTTTTTAGGATTTAATGCTGATAAAGTTCCAGATATAGATTTAAACTTTTCTGATTTGAATCAAGCTAGTGCTCATAATTATACAAAGGTATTATTTGGAGTAGATAACGTTTATCGAGCAGGAACTATCGGTACGGTAGCTGACAAAACAGCTTATGGTTATGTGAAGGGTTTTTGTGAAGATCGAAACATTAAGATGCGTAGTGCGGAAGTTGAAAGGATTGCTGAAGGATGTACAGGAGTAAAAAGAACAACTGGACAGCATCCGGGAGGAATTGTTGTTATCCCTGGATATATGGATGTTTTTGATTTTACACCTTTTCAATTTCCTGCTGATGATCCAACTAGTCCATGGCGAACTACTCATTTTGATTATCATGCTATTGATCAAGATGTTTTAAAATTAGATATTTTAGGTCATACCGATCCTACTCAATTAAGATTAATTCAAAATATTAGAGGAATTCCTGTGGTAGATGATGTACCACTAGATGATAAAGCAACTATGGGAATCTTCTTATCACCAGAACCTCTAGGATTAACAAGCGAGCAAATTATGTGTGAAACAGGAACTTTGGGAATTCCAGAATTTGGTACTTCCTTTACTATCAGTATGTTAGTTGATACTAAGCCGACAACTTTTGCTGAATTAATTAAAATATCAGGATTATCTCATGGAACTGATGTCTGGTTAGGTAATGCTCAAGAATTAATTAGAAGTGGTAAGGTTCCATTTAAAGATGTCATTGGTTGTCGTGATGATATCATGGTCTATTTAATGTATAATGGGGTAGAACCATTGAAAGCATTTAAAATTATGGAGTTTGTTCGTAAAGGAAAAGCATCAAAAGATCCGGAAACTTGGAAGAAACATGTTGAAACTATGGAAAAAGCTGGTATTGAGAAATGGTTTATCGATTCTTGTTTTAAAATAAAATATATGTTTCCTAAAGCTCATGCTGCTGCATATGTAATCAGTGCTTTTCGGATTGCTTACTATAAAGTTCATTATCCTGCAATCTATTATGCTACTTATTTTTCCACTAGATTAGATGACTTTGATTTGGTAACAATGATGAAAGGATATAGTTCGATAAAAAATAGAATTATTGAAATTAACAATAAGGGATATGACGCTACGAATAAAGAAACATCATTATTAGAAACCTTAAAGTTAGCATTAGAGGCGACTGCTAGAGGAATTATCTTTGGAAATTTAGATATGATGAGAAGTGAGGCTAAAAATTTTATTATTTCTGAAGATGGTGTAACATTAATTCCACCATTTAGAGTAATTGATGGGTTAGGTGAAACTCTTGCTCAAAGTATTCAAGAAGAAGTGAAGAAAAGACCTTTTTTATCAATTGAGGATTTTCAAAAGAGATGTCGAGTTTCAAGTACTTTAATTGATAAAATGAAAGGATTAAATTTATTTGGAGATTTACCTGAAACAAGTCAATTACGTTTATTTTAAATAAAAATTAGTAAATTCTAAAGTTAAGAGATATGGTAAGTCACTATTTAAGTATTAGTGCATTAATGGAATATTCTAGTAATTTTTTGAGTTTGGTTACTGATAGTACTTTTCTTGAAGAAGAGTGTTATAAAGATGTAGGAATGAATGTTTAAAAAATATTTACTTAATTATGTTTGTGTCTTAATAAAAAACTATTAAAAAAGTTTTAGAAATAAATAACAATAATATAGAAAAAAGGAATAATTCATGTGAAAAAATTATTCCTTTTTTACTTTAATTTTTTTAGCTAAAGTATAACTATTTTTTACTAATGGAAGTGTTTACTTACAAAATAATGACTAGTAATTAATGAAATATGGTTAACATTATGGTATATCTGTAGAAGTAGATTGATTATTAGAAGTAGCTTGATTATCCGAATTATTCAATTCATTTGTTGGATCTTCATTAGGAGATTTATTTTTAACAGAATCGTTTTCGTTAGTGTTCATTTGATTATTACTAGATGAAGTTGTATCTTCTATTTCTTGATTAGAAGAACTATTGGTATTCGTTTCATTAAAATTATTATTACTATTTGTATTATTATTACTAGAATAGTCATTTGTAGAAGAATTATTACTAGATTGATTCAACTTATCAGATTGATTACTATTAGTAGAAGTCTTTTTCTTTTCTGGATTACTAGAATTTGTTTCTAACTTTCGATAAATTGTTCCAGTGCAAGAAGGAAGAGATAAAGAAGAACCAGTTCTAGTATGGGTTTGTGAGAAATCAGAATCTGTTAAATTAAAATAAGTATAAGAAATAGGGTTAGTATCATCCCAGGTTAAATCAACGTTATAATAACCATCAGATAAAAGAACTATATTCCAAGCATGATCTCCCTTAGAGTCTCCAGTTACATAATAGGTTGGAATTCCTAATTCAATCATGATATATTGAAACGCTCTAGCATATCCAGCACAAACGGTATTACCATTCACTAAAGCACTATAAGCACTTTGATTCATATCAGCATTTAAGTTGTAATTAGAAAGTTCAATAATGGCATCATGGACATATTTTTCTTTTTTATAATTTGTATTCAATTTTTTTGCTGAGCGAATAATTTTATTAGCACTGGTATAAAATTTCATTTTAGTGGCGTTAATGTCTGTTGCTGTTTCATTAAAACTCAAAATAATCTGAACAACATTCTTATTTTTGGTATATTTATAAGAATAACTGGTATTTAACCAAAAAAGTTCGGGATGATCATTGTATACAGCTTCCATGGCATTTGTAACTTCTGTTGACATTACCGTAACTGTAGGTCGAAAAACGGAAGCTAATGAATAAATATTAGCATAAATTTGTTTATATAATATTTGTTCATTTGGTGTTAGAAAACCATAATATGGATAATATTTTGTATCAAAGGTATATTCTTCACCAGTGATACCTGAATCTTCCAAAGATGTAAGTTCATTATCGCCAATTAAATTTCCGTTTGAAATAAGCGTTTCTAAATCATTTGTTTTTTCTAAGGCACTCACCCAAGTATTATTTAATAAATTTTGAATATTACTACTTAACTTAGAAAAATTAAAGGAATAATTAATTGGAAAGATAATTATAAGAAGGTAGATTATAAGAAAAAATATAAACTTTTTTTCACTTCTTTTCATCTTTATTCACCAACTTTCTTTTTAAATAATAGTATTAATTATTATATCATTTATGTATCTAAAAACAAAGAATTTTAATTGTAACTTTTAAAATGTAAAAAAAATATTGCATTATAACAAACAATTTGTTATATAATTTGTCCATCAAAAGGAGATTTTCTTTATTAAGAAGTTGCATTGTGAAGTACATTTAAGTGTATGAGGGACAATTAAGTCAACTCTGTAAATATAGCTAGGCTATACTATACATTTATTAATAGTATTGTGAAGTTTGAAAAACGATGGGACATGTAAATCTGTTATTTGAATAGAGGGGAGCAATCCCTTTTTAAATTAGATTGTACTGGTGGAATTTATGAGTAAAAAAAAAGACTTTTGAAGATGGTACTTTATGTCATATAAAATTTGGTAAAGTTCCCTATAATGGCGAAATTTATAATTATCATTTAGATGTGATATTTAATGTTCTAGGAATTAATAATACAATTTTTTGCATACCATTAACAAGCTCTAAATAAAAGCATTTTAAGACAAGCGATGATTTTAAAAATAAAACAAGCCCTTGCTTTATAAGGACTTGTTGACTTTATAATGGTGCCTGTGAAGAAGAAGTCGAATAACTTTTCTTACAAACAATAATAGGTAGTAATAATTACTAACTAATATAAGTATAGCATGAATTATATAAGTTTGTTCTAAAAATTTAATTTGTTCGCTTGTTATTAGTATTTTTTAATAGTATAATTTTTATAGGGAATATTAGTTGTTGGGTGTCTACCTCCAATCTTAGATAGAAAGGAGGTTTGAAAGAAATGAAAAAACGTGAATACATTATTTGCATTCTACGCCTCATCTCTCTCATTTTACTACTCCTAATCATTTTGATTATAGTAATAAAGAAATGACATCTAATCTGCAATAGATTAAATGTCAAACTAAAGTAATTTAGGTAGACATTCAACTAGTCAAAACTGAATGTTCCCTTTTTTATTTTATGCAAGTT
>CAYOCA010000044.1:0-9405 GCA_964402345.1 uncultured Muribaculaceae bacterium
TAAAATAGGTTATGTTCCTAATACAAACGTGTATAGGCAGTAGTCTTTATTTTAACTTATTTTAGAAATTTTAATGACTATAAAAGGAGAAGAAAAGAATTGTAAAACTTTAAAAAATGTTTTATAGTTATATTAGTAAGTTATATTAAAATATAAAAAAGAAGTGAGGTAGTTAAAAATGATCGCGATTGAAACACTAGAAATAAATGATAAAAATCAAGAAATTTTAAAAAAATATCAAATTTACTTATTAACCGAACAACACTTATCTGATAATTCTATTTCTTCCTATGTCCTAGATATTTATAAATATTTATCCTTCATCGAAAAAGAACACACTAAAAACACTCTTTCCATTACCAAAGAAATGCTTTTTTCTTATTTAGAGTATTTAGATCACAAGCATTATAGTCCTTATAGTGTTGCTAGAAAATTATCAGCGATTCAGTCCTTTCATCATTATTTATCTAAAAAATATGAGATTCCAAACATCAGCGATAATTTAGAAAGACCGAGATTATACCAAAAAATTCCAAATGTTTTGTCGATTGAAGAAGTAGAACAGCTTTTAGATATCGATTTAAAGACTGCTTATGACTATCGAAATAAAGCGATGCTGGAATTAATGTATGCCACAGGGTTAAGAGTAAGTGAATTAATCAACTTAACGATTCAAAATATAGATTTAGAGAGTCATTTTGTTCGAGTTTTTGGTAAAGGGAGTAAAGAAAGAATCGTTCCAATTGGTGAATATGCTTTAAAATATTTAACAATTTATTTAGAAGAATATCGGGATTCTTTAAAAAAAAGAAGATTATGTGATAAAATTTTTTTAAATAATCATGGATTAGGAATTACAAGACAAGGTTTTACAAAGATATTAAAAGAAATTGCTGAAAAAAAAGGGATAAAGAAAAATATTAGTCCCCATACCCTAAGGCATTCTTTTGCAACACATCTTCTACAAAATGGAGCAGATTTAAGAAGTATTCAAATAATGTTAGGTCATAGTAATTTATCAACTACCCAAATTTATACTTCCGTAAATAATGAATTATTAAAAGAAAATTATCAATTGTATCATCCAAGACATTAAAAGAAGTGATAAAGTTATTAAAAACTCTATCACTTTTTATTCCTCTTCTTTTCGAGAAAAACTACTACAAATTGTTTCTTTTTTAGAATTGCAGTCACAACCATCACAGGTACAACTGATATTTAATTTTTCTAAATCACAGCAATTACAACTATTATGCTTACAACTTTCGACATCACATTTTACTATTGTATCTTTACTCATATTGAAATCCTCCTAATATTAGAATGGTTTTTTTTAGAAAAATTATTCAATATTTTTTTATTTTGTAGTTACATCTTTTATATCCTCTTTTTTCAAACTTTCACTTAGGGTTACACCTAGTGTTGCAACCTTTTGTAAATCAGATGGAATAATAATTTTAGTTGCTTTTCCATCAGCAACTTTGGTCATTGCTTCTAAACTTTTTAAAGCGATGACTGACTTATCTGCTTTAGCTTCTTTTAATAATTTAATTCCTTCTGCTTCAGCCGTTTTTAATTTTAATAATGCTTCTGCTTCTCCTTCAGCTATTCTGATTTTAGATTCCCGATTTGCCTCAGCTCTTAAAATTGCACTTTCTTTTTCACCTTCAGCAATTAAAATACTAGATTTTTTCTCTCCTTCAGCTTGAAGGATTTTTTCTCTTCTTTCACGCTCTGCTCTCATTTGTTTTTCCATCGCTTCTTGAATATCACGAGGTGGAATAATATTTTTAACCTCTACTCTATTTACCTTTATTCCCCATGGATCCGTTGCTTCATCTAAAATAGAACGCATTTTTGAATTGATAATATCACGGGAAGTCAAGGTTTGATCTAACTCTAACTCGCCAATTAGATTTCTTAAAGTAGTCGCGGTTAAGTTCTCAATAGCGTTAATTGGATTTTCTACTCCATAAGTATACAATTTTGCATCAGTAATTTGAAAATATACAACTGTATCAATTTGCATTGTAACATTATCTTTGGTAATTACAGGTTGTGGTGCAAAATCCTTTACAATTTCTTTTAATGTTACAACACCAGCAATTCGATCAAGAAACGGTATTAAAAAATGTAAGCCATTTCCCCAGGTTTGATAGTAAGATCCAATTCTTTCAATTACATAACTTTTTGCTTGTGGTACAATTTTAATACATGGTACAATAAAAATAATTACAAGTACCAAAATAATAATAAATATTGTCATTGTTTACTCCTCCCAACTTTCTACTTCAACTTTAACACCCTTAATTTTTAATATTCTAACACATTGTCCTTTTTCTAGTGACTCTTTAGAAATAGCAGACCATTTTTTTCCATCTACTTTTACTTCTCCAACTTTTAAATCATCAATACTTTCAGTAACAATTCCTTTCATTCCAATAATTCGATCTAGATTAGTTTTTTCTTTTTTTACTAACTTTTTTTCTAAATTTTTCTTTGTAAGTACCATTAATATTAAACCTAATAATACAAATACTCCAAATTGAATTACAAAATTATCAGTAATAAAAGACAAAATTAAGGCGACTAAACCACTGATTATAAACCAAATACTTACTAAATTAACGGTTATTGCTTCTAAAATTCCTAAAAAGATGACTAGAATGAACCAAAAATAAACCATACTTCTTCAACTCCTACTTCATTATATGAATTAAAAATCATTATAATTATATCGTATCATATTTTTTCATGTTTAGAAAAAAATTTACTTAATAATTGTTCCTACCTCACTTCCCATTAAAGCTTTTTTTAAATTATCAAGTGAATTCAAATTAAAGATTCTAATGGGAATATTATTTTCCATACATAAAGAAATCGCTGTTAAATCCATAACCTTTAATTTATCTTTGATTACACGTAAATGACTAGTTTCTTTAATAATTTCATAATCATCATATTTCCTTGGATCTTTTGTATAAACATAATCGACATTAGTTGCTTTTAAAATAACATCTGCACCAATTTCAGACGCTCTTAAAGATGCTGCCGTATCAGTAGAGAAAAATGGTGAACCAATTCCACAACCAAAAACGACAATTCGACCTTTTTCCAAATGTTTGATTGCTCTTTGTCTGATATAAAACTCAGCAATTTGTCGCATTTCAATACTAGTTTGGATTCTAGCATCTACACCCACTTGCAAAAGTGCATCATGAAAAGCTAAAGCATTCATCGCGGTCGCTAACATCCCTATTTGATCGGATGTACAACTATTCATCATCGTATTACTTCGACCTCTCCAGAAATTTCCTCCTCCTATTACAACTCCTATCTCTAAACCATCGCTTTGACACTCTTTTAAGATAGAAGCAACATCTAACATTTTATCAAAATCAATCCCTGTTCCATCTTTTTTAGCAAATGACTCCCCACTTAACTTTAACAATACTCTTTTATATTTCAATTACTTTCCTTCTTTCTTTACGATAAAATATTTACAATCAACAGCACAATTTGTTCTTAGATACTCATCTATTTTATCATAATTATTCCATTCCTTTACTTTTTTATTTTTAGCATCATAAAATCCTTTTAATCGTAATTTATTATAAGCAATGTCTCCAACAATATAATCATAATCATAAAAATAATCAGTACATTTTTCTAAAAATTCTTCTTTATTAAAAGCATCACGATAATTTTTTATAAGTTCATATTGGCAATTATTAATTACTATTTTCTCCATCTAGATACTCCTTCCCATAATCAATTTGAAATGCTTCCTTTTGAGTTTTGTATTTTTCTAAATTAGAATTAGATAACCATGTAATATATCCTCCCGTTGCACCTGAAGCAAATAATCCTCTAATTTCCTCTTCAACCTCTTTTGCTCCATAGGTTAAACCATTAGCGTCAACATATTTCATCACATCATATGCCTGAATCCAGGTTCGAACAACTGCTGGTGTTGGACATTCTTTTTGACGATCCATTGCATACCTCCCCCAATAATTCATCAATAAATAAGGATTATTCCACGGTTTATCAATTCCATAATATCCTCTACTAAAGTGATCAGGATAAGGCATCCCACTAATCACGTCAGCAACATTACTAATAGCAGGCCAATACTGCCCATATGCTGTGGTATAAGTACTATTTGTTGTCTCACCAAATACATCAATAGAAACATATACCCCTAAAACGTGTAAGACATCGGTTGCGTATTGAACAAATCTTTGAATAGCCTCCGTTTTATCTTCTTGATAAGTATTTTTTAAATCCACTATATTACTAACAGAATTCATTCGATCAGGAAATCTAACATAATCAAAATTTATTTCATTAAATCCAAATTCTTCCACTGCCTCCTTAGCTAAAGAAACAGTATAATACCAGACATTACGATTATAAGCACTTGGCCAATAAGAACCATTATGTAAATAAGGTTGGTTTGTACTTAAATCTAAAATAGCATCTTCGGGGTGATCTTGTACATAATAACTATCTTTAAATGTTGTAATTCTTCCTATTACATAAAAACCAGCTTCTTTTAATTTAGTAATAGCATTTTTATAATCCTCATAACTATTAATTGCATGACTATAATTAGTAGGACTAAATTTTTCAAATGTTTTAGCAGGATAGGCAGGTGTTTCATTATCTTTAATATCTATTACAAAAGCATTGATATTAGTGTTTTGTGCAAAATCAATATAAGCATCAATATTCTGAATAACATTACTACCACAATTCAAATATAAAGCATATACTTGTTCGGGCATTTTATTATTTTCAAAAACTTGTTTTTCATTGGGATAAAAATCTAATTTAATTGCATCTCCACCAGAAAAAGAATTAGAAACATTACTATGAATAGGATCATATATTTCTCCTTGATAATTTTTTTTAGCGTCTTCTTCTGTATAACTCATATATTTTCCATACACGTAACCTGTTACTTCTCCATCGGTAACTTGATAAAGCAAAACTTTACCATCTTCATCAATTTTATCATATCCAATTACCTCTAACTTATTTCCTTTGGCTGCTAATCCATTGATTTTAAAATCATCCATATTATCAAAAATACTAGTAGCACTTCTAACATATATTTCTTTTTCAAGGACAACTTTCTCTAAATTTGTAACAAGATTTTCTTCCTTTACATAAAATTCTTGATTATCAAAATTTACTAATACATAAGTTTGATTTTGATATTTCAATTTTTTTTCTGTTACTTCTACTTTTTTTCCTCGAACTATATCTTCTTTTTTAATTAATACTTTTTCAGATTCCTCATCTTTAGAGTTTTCTTCATCAGTCTCATCTTCTAAGGAATAAACTTCTACTGTATTTATTAGACTTGCTAAATACTTTATTTCAACCTTTTCTTTTTCCTTCATGACGGTCGTTTCTTTATAAAAATTAAGGAATAAAACTATTAAAATCACTAATAATAAAAAAGAAATAAAAACAATTTTTTTCATTTTCTTTCCCTTTTTACCTTTTTTTTTACTACTCATCTCGACACCTCGTTTATAGTATAACACAAAAATAGAAAAAAATAGGAAAATAATATTTTTTTGACCAATTTAGATGTTATGGTACTTACTTTATACACCCATTCCATAAGTTCCAATAAAATAAATTATTACTCCAACAAAAGCAGTAATCGCTAAAACTAATAAGATGATTTTAAAAATACCTCCACTTGTTTTTTTATCGTAAAAGTCATCATCTTCATCCAAACTAGCAAAATCTTTTTTGGAAAATTCATAAGAACTAGTAAAAAAATTGCTATCTGAATTATTGGAATCTTCTTTAATAATATCAATATCACTAGTATCACTAGAATGAAAATCTTCTTTTTTAGTAGTACTACGATTTATGGTAGAGTCTGTAATAGGTTTTGTTGTGATAGTATTCTCAGTTGGTTTTAAATCTTGAAACAAATCCAAAGATAAATTACTATTTGACAAATTTTCTTCATTTTTTATCTCTTGCTCTTGATTTAAACTTTGATAACGAAGTTCCCTTGTCATCGATAATTTTTCTTCTTTGTCTTGTTCCTGAAGAATTTTTTGTTGTTCTTTTTTTAATTGTTGCTCGTACTTTTCACTTTCCTTTTTGATATCCAAAACAGAAAGTTCCGTACTTTCTAAAGTAGATAATATTTCTTTATTTCGTTTGGGAAGAGAAGTAGTAGAATCTTTTAATTTATTATTTTCATATTTTGCTTTTTCTAATATTTTGTTAATATCATATATTTTTTGTTCATCAATTTGTCTTTTTCTTTGTTCTAATATATTTAAGTTATTTTTTATTTCTCTTTCATCCTTCTTTTGCATTTCATTTAATAATAACTCTTTTAACTTTTCCATATCAATCTCATCTGTATTATCATCTAATGGTAAATTATCAAGATTTTCGTATTTTCCATATACTTGTTTATATAATCTTGAATTACGAGAACTTCTTGTTAAATTAGAAGATGTCGACTGACTAGAATTTTCTTCATAATATTTTTTTTCTCTACTCTCCATTTTCTTCACCTCTTACCATAAACTAATCATATCATACTTTTAATAAAATTAAAATATTTTTGTTGCTTTTTGTCTAATTAATTGCTATGATAAATGAGAAAGAGAGGAATCGTTATGAAAGTTTTTATAAAAGATGAAAAATGCATGGGTTGTGGAAGTTGTGTTTCCCTAACAGAAGAAGAAATTTTTGATTTTAAAGATAATGGGAAAGCTTATGCTAAAGTAGAAGATATTCCAGAAGATAAAGAAGAGATAGTAAAAACTGCTATTAAATATTGCCCAACTGATGCTATTTGTGAAAAGAAATAATGATGTAGATAAACATAAAAAAACTCCTTAAAGATTTTTTTAGGAGTTTTTTTAATAGATTAAAATATTATTTATCTTTAACTGGAACTGGATCGTAGCCTGAACTACCGAAAGGGTTACATTTTAAAATTCTTTTTATTGCTAAAAACCATCCTTTCCAAAAACCATAAATAGAAATTGCTTCGATAGCATAATTAGAACAAGTTGGATAGTGTCTACAAAAAGCATGCCAAGGACCAGGAATACGTTGGTAGAGTTGAATTATTTTTATAGATAACTGTTTCATAGTTTGTTTATTGCCTGGCTTCGTAATGTACAATCAAAATTACCATTTGTAAATATTGGTACTTGTTTTCCAGATTTTGTAACTCCAATAATACTTAAATCATCTGTTCCAATCATAAAATCAACATGAGTTTTAGAAACATTAATTCCTTCTTTAAACAAATGTTTCTCATCTAGTTTCAATCCCTCTTCTATACATTCTGGAAACCCAGCTCCCAGTGCTAAATGACAACTAGCATTTTCATCAATTAAAGTCGTTCCAAAAACAAGATTTTGACTAGCAATGGGACTACTTTTTTCTACTAAAGCACATTCACCTAGATAACAACTTTGCTCATCACTAGTAAGAATTTCTTTTAACATTTCTTTTCCAATTTTAGCGTCAAAATCTATTACTTTCCCTTGATGAAACTTTAACCAAAATTGATCGATCAATGCCCCATTAAAATAAAGTGGTCTTGAGTTATAAACAATTCCTTCTGTTTTGTCGTACAAAGGACTTGTAAATATTTCATAGCTAGGCATATTGACAATTACCTGTCGATCTTCGGCACTACTGAATAAATAATTTTTTGGTAAATAAATATCTAAATTAGTTCCCAAGGAATTAGAATAGTGTAATTTTTCTAATTTTAATTGATTAAGGTACTTTATGATTGCTTTTGTTTCTTCTAAATGATTATTCCAACTAACAAGAGGATATTCCTCATCTAACAGACAAATTTTGTAAATTGCTTGCTCTAATTTTTGATAACTATCAGGAGTTTTAAAAATTTCTTTAGCCCAACACTCTCCTGGATATGCCGCGATACACCAAGACAATTCGCAATGTTCTACCATATAAGAATAAAGTGCTTTGGTATTCCTTCTTTTTCTAGAAGATATGGCAATTTTTTTTGAATCAACATCATCCATTAAATGAGGATATTCTGTTTCAAAGATTAAAAAACATGCTTGTTTTTTTGCATATTCATCCCAGATACTACTATCAAAATAAGAAGAAGTTTCAATTTCTTCAATAGAACTATTTTTTAAAAAATCATGAATTTCATATGGATCATAGTAATCTAAATAAATATCAGTAATTCCCATTTTTTTAACTTCAAAAACAAGTTTTTGAATGAATTTATCTATTTCTTTGCTAAAATGAATAAATAATATAGGATGTTCTTCTAATTCCATACACTTATTTATTAATAAATCAATATATTTTTCCTGCATCTTTCTTCACCTTTTTAACTTTATCATAAATTATTTCATCTGTAAATATCAAGAAATAACTCCTGTTAAAGTAGAATCATTATCTTTATATAAAGTTAGCATTTCTAAAACAATCGTTTTAATTTCTTCTTCACTAGCACTACCCTCTATTTTTTTATCATATTTTTTTATTTTCTTATTCAATTCCTCATCTTTAGAATAATATTCACTAATAATAACTTCTTTTGAATAAGTACTTTTAATTTTTGCAATATTGTCATAATTTTCAGTTAAACCTATAATGGACTTATATAATCCATCTGTATCTTCATAATAAATATAATTATTTAATGAAGTGTTATTTACCATATTATCATAAGTAGAATATGCTCCTGCTTGAATTAGATAAATCTTTTCTCCATGAATATCTTGATCTAACTTTTTATCATAAATTCCATATACTAATTTACCACAAATAGCTCCAGAGAGAATAGATAAAAGGATAGGTATTACTGCTCTTTTAATTTTCTTCTTCATTTTTATCACCCAGAAATAATATATACCTATTTTAAAAAAGATATTGTCGATTCTTGAAAAGTATGAAATAAATATAAAATTAATGGGTTAAATATCAAACTTACAATATGAAAGATTATCATAAATTATTGATAATATTAAATTGATAAAATGAACGGAGATTCTTTAGTACCTTCTCCATCATATTTGAGTCCTGACCTCAAAGTAAGAATTGGTCGTAAGGCGTTGCCCCATGGATATGAGAAAAAAGAAGAGTCATAGTAGTCATAAAAGTAACTTGCAGTAAATGTATCGCCATGGTACATAAAACGACCAAACCACCAATAGTTTGTAGAATAAGAATAAGTATACATACGACTTGCTATCCAATAACTTGCGTTTGTACCATCTGGAGTAGTTGCAGATCTGATGCCTAACACGGTACTCACTAAATTATAATCTTTTTCATATAAATTATCTCCTCCACCTTGACTTTCAACTGGATTGCAACTTTCACCAGTAGAACATGTCCATGGTGCTGGAT
>CAYOCA010000045.1:0-9209 GCA_964402345.1 uncultured Muribaculaceae bacterium
TTTATATAATATTATTTTACTCTTTCACATCTCTTAAAATTTAATTTTATTTAATTATATCAAGAACAAATTAAATACTTAAATCATCAATAATATATTTTACTATATTATCAAGAATGTTGATAAAAAATATAATTTAATTAAAAAGAAAAAAACATCCAGGCGCAAGTTATAATAAAATTGGATATAATATTGTTTTCCCAAAACCTAGAAATTTAAAGTTAATAGACCAGTAACTTATCACCCAAAAAAATAAGGAAAAAACTCTTAACTTTACTTTCCTTATTTTCTTTAATCATTAACATAATTATTAATGTTCTTTCTAAAAATACTCTAATAGATAATCGACTAAATATTCTTTAAATATTTACTTTATCTCTTTTTATTAATCCAATTCTAAATCTTGATATTCTTGGGACAACATCTGGTATTTTTCATTAATTTTTGAAGATTCTGCTTTTTCTAAAGAATACCAACCTTTTTGAAACATCATCTCAAATGTTTCTCTTTGTAATTTAATTAACTCTTGAAAAACCGAATTATAACTTTGATATAGATGCTCATTACTAGCCTCCGTCATAGCGATCGTATAATTTTTCACCATATCCTTTAACACCGTAAGTAAACAAGTAATATAATCCTTATCATTCATATTAATTCCCGTTGGAGTTTCCGTTTTAGGATTCGATACTTTATTATTCATAAGAACCTCCTTCATTTAAAATAGATAAAACAATATTCAAATTATTCTTAAAAAGATTATATCCCTTTTCTAAAACTGTTTTCAACCCCTCATCTTGTACATGTTCCACAGCCTCATTCATCTTTTTTAATGCTCCATAGTTCCACTCAAACATATCACTTAAATAATCTAAATCTTTACCAGTAATAATATTAGGTACTTCCTTATGTGTTTCATTTTCCATAAAAATCTCCTTTCATTCATATTATGGAATAAAATTAGGAAAATTAAACACTTAACTTACTTTTTTCTTTATCATAATAAAACTTACACAAATGTTGAAGTTTGCATTTTTCACAATTTGGTTTAATAGCCTTACACTGATATCTACCCCAAAAAATTAATTGATGATGTGTTTTAATCCATCTCTCCTTTGGTATTTTTTTCATCAAACCTTCCTCTACTTCTAAAACAGTAGCATTTGGTTTAACTAATTTTAATCTTTTAGATACTCTTTCCACATGAGTATCTACTGCAATTGTTGGTACCTTAAAAATCTCTGCCAAAAAGACATTCGTAGTTTTTCTCCCCACTCCACTTAAAGATTCCAAGTACTCCCTGTTATTTGGAACTACTCCATGATAATCTTTAAGTAAAGAAGTAGCAATATTTTTTACAAAAACACTTTTCTTTTTAAAAGTACCAATTGGTTGAATAATTGACTCAATATCTTCTATAGAAGCATTCGCTAAAGATTCCAAGGTTGGATATTTTTGAAATAATATTTTTGTCACCATATTTACTCTTTTATCTGTAGTTTGAGCACTTAAAACAATCGCGATTAAAAGTTCATAATCTTTAGTATAATTTAATTCACAATGAGCATTTGGAAACAATTCATCTAAATAAGTTAAAATTTCTACTACTCTTTCCTTTGAAGTCATCTTATTCATCCTCCAACCAATTATAATCATATATTGGTTCTAAACTTTTTTGAGCCTTTCGATAATTCTTTTTATCTTTAATAATGTCCTGTTTAGTTTTAATACCCTTTTGTTGCCATGAGAAAAGAATTCGATCAACATACTTTAAATTTCTAACATTATTGTAAATTGCTTCTTTTAATGCTTCTTTAATTAATTCTTCACTAATACCTGCTTGAATCCATTCTTTAATAATTTCTACTTCCATCGGTGAAATCGTCCTACCTAATTCCTGTTCAAAAAGACTAAAGATATTATTATCAATTGTAATGACAGTTTCATGACTTTCATCTAATAAAAGATTAAATAATTTATTAAATAATAAATCTAAATAGATATATTCCTCTTTTTTTCCATATTTGTTATTTTCAACCTTAATTTCTAACATATTTTTTTCAGTTAAATCATTCAAAATTTGCATTGCCTTATATTTATCTAGCCCTATTTCATCAGTAAACATATTAGGATTATATGCAATTTTATCTCCTTGATTAATAAGACAGATTAAAATAATTAATTCTGCTTCCGTAAGATTTAACTTTTTATAGTTTTTAAACAATATTTTAGGGATGATAATCGGTTTTTCTTTTAAAGCATTTCTTACTACTTCATTCATATTATTGTTGCTCCAAAGTCGTTTCTTTTATTTGTTTATTAGTTTTAGCGTCATAGTAAATATAAGTTAATTTGTTCTCATCTCTCACTGTTTCTTCATACATGAGTTGATTTGTCTTATAAATTAAATCATAATTATCATTATTTGGTGCTAAAAGAGAGATATTTTCTTTTAAAACTTCACTAAATTCTTTAGTTAATACAACGACATAGTTTGGTGTAGTGAAAATATAATAATTTCCATATTGATTAGAATAAGTAATTTCTTCTTCTACACTATAATTTTCTTGAATCGTTTTAGTAATCTGATTTAAAGTATTCTGATTATGATTATCTATATAAGAGATAGATAAAATTCCAACTATGATGATTACTACAATAATAACTATAAATCTAAATATATTTTTCATGCGATTCATCCCCTTTGTAATATAGATTATATAATAATTTCTTTGTTTTGTTAAGATATTTTCTAAAAATTATTATCTTAAAAAATAACCCTATTTTTTTAACTACTATTTATAATTTTTACTTTAAATCTTTAGAAGCAATTATATAATTATTATAATCACCTTGATAATTATCTAAAATATATTTTTTTAATGTTTCTTTCTCATTAGGTAATTTATTATCAATAACCTTTTTTTCTATATCTTGAAATATTTTCTTTAAATAATTTCCTGGTTTACGTTTTAAAATTTCAGCTATTTCACTACCAGTTATATTAATTTCTTTAAGAGAATGAATAGGTAATTCATAATAAAGTTCATTTAAAGTTGTCATATCTATTTTTTTTATTTGATATACTACTGTAGATATATATAATCCATAAATATAAATATTATATTTATCCTTAATATCTTTATTTAGTAGTTCTCTAATTTTTTTCATGTGTTGTTTTTCTAATCTAGTAAAAGGATAAATTTCATCAACATTCATCTGTGCCCAAATACCAATTAAATCATCACAAAGTATAATATTTTCTAAATTAGGAAGTTTTAAAGGAATATCTAGTTTTAAATCACTTAATAATTGAATTCCTTTTTCTTTATTTGGACTAGTAAATATCTTATCTAATTCTTGTTTTTTGCGCGTTATAGATAATTTTTTTAATAAATAAGCATATTCCATAATATAATGTTTAGTTTTTTCTTCAATATCAAAATTTAAAATTGTCGCGAAACGAACAGCTCTTAAAATTCTTAAAGCATCTTCTTTTAAGCGATATCGAGGATTCCCAACTGTTTTAATTTGTTTACGCTCTAAATCTGGCAATACATGGAGAAAATCTAGAATATTTCCATTTTTATCCATGCAAAGAGTATTAATCGTAAAATCTCTTCTCAAAAGATCTTTCTTAATACTTTTGATATATTTCATTTTAACAGGAACTCGATTATCTTGATATTTAATTTCTTTTCTAAAAGTTGTAATATCAAAATTACTATTTTTGTAAGTAATATTAATAGATCCATAATTAGGACTACTCGTATTAGGAAACAATTTCATAATTTCTTTTGGAGTTGCACTCGTACAGATATCAATATCATTACTTTTCTTGTTTAATAATTTATCCCGAACATAACCACCTACAATATAAGATTCATGATTATTTTCAGTTAAAATGTTTAGAATTTTTAAAGCTTTTTCTTCAATATTATGATTCATGTTATCACCTACAATATGAAAATGGCTCTATAATATGACCCATATAATAATGGTAAAGAGGTTAACCCATTCATTTGATAATTAGTTAAAATAAATTTTTCATTAGTATTACTACTGATTATTTTCCCTAATATCCTCTTTTTATTTTCTACAAATAATGATTTAAAAAAGACTAGCAGGAAAGAAACATTAGTTTCAAAAGCAACAATTATTAACTTTATTAGCGTCATCAATACTTTTAAATTTTTTCTAGTAGAAAAAACACTATCTCTAAAAATATAGATCCCTTTAATTAGTAAAATAAAACTTATAATTAGTAACAAGATTTTTATTAACATATTTCACCTCTTCTAAATGTTAGTTTATCATAAAATACTTATGATAAACAATATTATCACCAAAGGTTTACATTTTATTTTCACCATCATATTTTTACGCGAACAATTGTTTACATTTTTAGCTACTAATGATATACTTCTAAGTAAGAGGTGGTGTTTGATGAAGAGAATTATTTTACATGTCGATGTGAATAATGCTTTTTTATCTTGGACCGCTGTTGATAAACTTAAAAAAGGAGAAAAAGTAGATATTCGAACTCGCTACGCAGTAATTGGTGGAGATGAAGCGGAAAGACGAGGAATTGTAGTCGCTAAAAGCAATTTATGTAAAGCAAAAGGTGTTGTTACGGGAGAATCCTTATATAGTGCTAGGCGAAAATGCCCTTATTTAGAAGTTTACTCTGCTAATTATGAAGTTTATAAAAAATTCTCTAATCAAATGTATGAATACTTACTAAATTATACTAATATAATAGAACGTTATTCCATTGATGAATGTTTCTTAGATTTTACTGGTTCTATCAATTTGTTTGGTAATCCTGTAAAAATTGCTTATCAAATTAAAGAAGATATTAAGAAAAATTTAGGTTTTACTGTAAACGTTGGAGTTGGAAATAATAAACTAGAAGCCAAGATGGCATCAGACTTTAGTAAACCAGATCAAGTCCATACATTATTTGATGAAGAAATCCAATCAAAGATGTGGTCCCTACCAGTAAGTGATTTATTTATGTTAGGAAAATCCAGTTCAGCAAAAATTCAAGAAATGGGAATCAAAACGATTGGAGAACTCGCCCAAACAGACATGAATGTATTAGTACATAAATTTAAAAGTCATGGAAAATTAATGTGGGAATTTGCTAATGGGATTGATTCTAGCGAAGTCAGTTACTTAGAGAAAGATGCAAAAAGTATTTCATCTTCAACAGTCCTTCCTTATAACTATAGTAATCGTGAAGAATGTTTAAAAATAATAAAGTCTCTTTCCATAGAAGTTGGTCGTAAATTAAGAGATAATTCTATGTTTGCTTGTAGCGTAAGCATCTGGATTAAATATAGCAATTTTGTCAAAGTTAGTAAACAAAGAATGATTGAAAATGCTGTTCATACAGATCAAGATATCTATATCTATGCTACTCAATTATTTGATAAATTATGGGATAAAGAAAATACAATTCGAGGACTTTGCGTTGGCGTTGGAAATTTATCTAATGGTCATGATAAACAATTGTCCTTATTCGATTTAGGAAAAGATAATAAATTGAAAGAACAAGATGATAAATTACAAAAAGCAATTGATGATATTCGCAAAAAATATGGAAACGATAAAATAATGTATGCCGATATGAAAATTCAAAAAAAATAAGAAACAGATGAATAAAAAATGTTAAAAAAATTAAAAGATAAAATTTTATAATGAGAAAGATACGCTAATATTAGCATTTTTTATCGTAAGAATATTCTTTAATCAGTGTATTCTTTTACACAAGAAAGAATAATGGTAAGTATTATTTTGCAAACAAAAAAATTTATTATTAGTAAACTGTGATTAATTTTTTTTAAAATTTGGTATAATGATTAAGAGAGGATTTATTATATCTTTTTTAATGGAGGAAGGAAGTAAAAAATGAATCAAGATATTATTAAAGAAATAGCCCTAGAACTCAAAGTTAAGAATACCCAAGTTGAAAGTGTATTAAACTTACTTAGTGAAGGAAATACAGTACCATTTATTGCAAGATATCGAAAAGAAGCAACTGGTGCTTTAGATGAAGAACAAATTCGTCAAATCAATGAAGTATATGAATATCAAGTAAATTTATTAAAACGTAAGGAAGATGTAATTCGTCTAATTGAAGAAAAAGGATTACTTACTGATGAATTAAAAGCTGATATTATGAAATGTGTAAAATTGGTTGAAGTAGAAGATTTATATCGTCCATTTAAGGAGAAAAAGAAAACGAAAGCTACTGAAGCAATTAAAAATGGTCTTGAGCCAATGGCGAAGATTATCATGAGTTTTCCTGAAAATATTGACATGAATGAATTAGCAAATCGCTACTTAAACGAAGCCATAAAAACTCCAGAAGAAGCAATTCAAGGAGCAAAGTATATTATCGCCGAATGGATTAGTGATAATGCCAGCTATCGAAAGTATTTGCGATATAATATGATGAATCATGGAGTAATTGTGTCAAAAATGAAGAAAAAAGCAGAAGATGAAGGACAAATTTATGAGATGTATTATGATTATAGAGAAAAAGTAAAATATATTAAACCTCATCGAGTGTTAGCTATGAATCGCGGAGAAAAAGAAGGAATTCTCAGTGTTGATATTGAAGTAGATACTGATTATGTATTAGCCTGGTTTAATCAAAAAATTATTAAAAATGATAAGAGTCCAGTAACAGAATATGTAAAGGATGCCATTCAAGATAGTTATAAAAGGTTGATTTTCCCAAGTGTTGAAAGAGAAGTAAGAGCAGAATTGAAAGAGGTTGCGGAAACACAGGCAATTGACGTATTTGGAAAAAATTTGGAAAAATTATTGTTAACGCCACCGATGAAAGATAAGGTTGTATTAGGGTTTGATCCAGCATATCGTACCGGTTGTAAATTAGCAGTAATTGATCCAACTTCAAGAATTTTAAATATTAGTAAAATTTATCCACATGAACCACAGAATAAGTGGAACGAAGCAAAGAAGACTATTACAGATTTGATTCAAAAATATAATGTAGATATTATTGCTGTTGGAAATGGTACTGCCTCAAGAGAAAGTGAAAGATTAGTAGCAGAAGTTGTCAGTGAGTATAAGGAAAAAAGAGTAGAATATATCATCGTAAGTGAAGCAGGAGCATCTGTTTATTCAGCAAGTCCACTTGCAATTCAAGAATTTCCAGATTTACATGTAGAAGAAAGAAGTGCCATTAGTATTGGTAGAAGATTACAAGACCCTCTCAGCGAGTTAGTAAAAATTGATTCCAAAAGTATTGGAGTCGGTCAATATCAACATGATGTAAATCAGAAAAAATTGAATGAATCATTAGATTTTGTGGTGAGTAAAGCCGTTAATTCTGTAGGAGTTAATATTAATACTGCAAGTCCTTCTATTTTAAAATACGTATCAGGATTAACTAAAGCAACGATTGATAAGTTGATTAAATATCGTGAAGAACATGGAAAGATTTTATCTCGTGCAGAAATTTTAAAGAAAAAGTTGTTGTCAGAGAAAGTATATGAACAAGCAATTGGATTTATGAGGGTAATTGATGGAGAAGAGGTATTAGATAAGACACCAATTCATCCAGAAAGTTATGATATAACAATGAAACTTCTTAGTAATTTGGGATTAAATATCCAGGATATTGGAAGCGAGAAATTAACCATTAAGTTAGATGAAATGGATATGGAAAGTTATTCTAAAGAACAGGGAATTGATCCTTATACACTAGAAGATATTGTTAAATGTTTAAAACAACCAAATCGTGATTTTCGTGATGATTTCCCCAAACCACTTTTAAAAAGTGATATTTTGAAAATTGAAGATTTAAAGAAAGGAATGGAACTACAAGGTACAGTTCGAAATGTAGTAGATTTCGGAGTATTTATTGATATAGGACTTCATGATGATGGACTAGCTCATATTTCTAAACTTACAAAGGAATATATTAAACATCCAATGGAAGTAGTAAACGTAGGAGATATTGTTACATGTTATGTAGAAGATATTAATAAAGAGAAACAAAAAGTTAGTTTGACTCTAATTAACCCAGAAGAAACTTAAATTAAATCTATTGACAGGTAGGAATTTTTCACTTATAATTTTAAGTGCCTACTTGATTTGTGCAGATGTGGTTCAACGATTAGAATTCGGCCTTGCCAAGGCTGAGACGGGGGTTTGACTCCCCTCATCTGCTCCATATGATTTTTTTCCCTTGTTTTCAAGGGTTTTGTTATATGCAGATATAGTTTAGTGGTAGAATATGAGCTTCCCAAGCTTAGGGTGCGAGTTCGATTCTCGTTATCTGCTCCATTGACGAATCTGTTCGAACTTTTAAAAGTTTGAACTTAACATATATATCAATCCATTCGGGTTGATTTTTTTGTATTCACAAAAGAATTAACAAGCGATATAAATGTTAAAGATATGAGTAACTATCAACAAATGAAAGAAAAATTTGAAAAGAATAAAAAAACTTAAAGTTGATAACAAAAAATCAAATGAGTTAGATAAAAATACCACTGATATAAAAGAAACACTTAATAACCTTAGAAAAGCACCCATTGTGAAGAATACCCATACTATTTCAGAAAGTGACAGAAATAAAATTAAGATACTAACTGAAAAAAATGAAGCATTATCTCTTAAAGTAAATACTTTATAAAAAAATATTGAGAGCAAAAACAAAGAGATTAAAGAACTTAAACAAGAAAATAAACATCTAGATGAAATGGTCAATTATTTCAAAAATCTATTCAATAAATTAATCAAATTTATCAAAAATAAAATGTTTGGCATAGAAAAAGAACGTGAAGTTTATTGGAAAGTATTCAAAGATATGTACGAACATGAAATACTTAGTAATGATACTATTGAAAGTATTAAAAACGATTACACCTGGAATAAGAAAAAAAATGGTAAACATAAAGATAAAGGTAGTAATGACTTTGAATTAAAGATTAGAAAATGTTATAATTATTTCATTGATAAATCAACTAATTTATTTTTAGAAAGCGAGGTAACAATGGAAAGTATCAATGTTTTAGAAAAAGAAAATAATATTGTTAATGTTAACAATGATGTAGAAAATATGATATATGAAATAAGAGGAGTTCAAGTAATGCTATCATCAGATGTAGCAAAGCTTTATCAAGTAGAAACAAGAAGAATTAATGAAGTTATTAAGAGAAATATTAAAA
>CAYOCA010000046.1:0-4773 GCA_964402345.1 uncultured Muribaculaceae bacterium
ATCATGAGTATTTTATCTTATGGGATTTTAGGAAGTCTGTTATAGACTTTTTTTATCTTATATTAAGAGTTTAAGTTATTGTTTTTTTGTTTAATAAGTCTTACTTTTGCTTACCAATATTTTTTATAAATCATTAACCAGAGAACTAGAATCATTATATAAATAGAAATAGCTAACATTAAATAAAGAGGAGATTTTGCTCCTTTGTTATATAATGTTTCTTTATATTGACATCCTTTTTTAGTCTTTAGTTTAGTAGTATATATCTTTAGTATTTTTAAAAGAATTGTGTTACCAAAGAAGATATGTATTATTCTATTAAAAAGTAAAAAGCACATGATAATAATATTACTTCCACC
Source organism: uncultured Muribaculaceae bacterium (assembly GCA_964402345.1). Lineage (GTDB taxonomy): Bacteria > Bacillota_I > Bacilli_A > RF39 > UBA660 > RUG11198. The sequence goes on from CAYOCA010000046.1 coordinate 360, forward strand.
GTGACTCATACCTAAAATCCATGAAATAGAAAACTCTAGAATGATGCCAATGATACTTGAAAAAATGCAGTGATAATAACTAAAATATAAAGGTCCTAAAATAAATAATAATCCTAAATTTTCATTATGAACTATTTTTACATATTCATCTTTTAATAAAAATTGTAAATCATCTATTTCATTTTCATATTTATCAATATTACTGATACTTTTTCCCTTATAATATCCACATTTTATGCAATAGTTATTATCTGTTAAAATAAAGCCACATTTAGGGCATTTTTTTATTTTATTCATTACTTACCTCTTTTTTTATATACTATAAAAAGTATTTAATATAAATTATTCTTCTTTATAAAAGAGAAAAGACTATTATTCAAAATAGCCTCCTCCAATAAATTCTCTTAAAATAGATAATTTTGGTATATCATTACTTGGGATTGGTAAAACTAATTTTAATATTTCTAGTAATCTAATCGCCGTGTGATATTCTGGATCTTCTGGAGGTACAGAATACAATAATGGTTCAACATAGGTTTTTAAAGCACTTAATTCATATACTAGAAAAGTGTTGAATATAACATCTGCATCATCTTGATAAGGAAAAACATACTTTTCTTCACCTCGTCTTACATCTTGCCATGAAGAAAGAGTTTTTGAAGGACTATGCCCTCTAGTACGATAGTCTCTTATCATTCTCCTTAATAATCTAATATCTGTTAAACTAATTCTATTATCTCCATCAATATTTAGGTAAATTAATGGACTAATATAAATTTTGTATTTATTCTTTTTAGGTATTTCTCTACTTATATCCTCATTTAAAGCATGTAGTCCTTCCACGATTAAAACATCATTTTCTCCTAATTTTAATGATTTATTAAATTCTTTTTTTCCTGTTATAAAATCATAGGTTGGTGTTACTACTGATACTCCTTTTAAGAGTTTTTCCATTTGATTATTAAATAATTTTATGTCAATAGCTTTAATTCCTTCATAGTCTGGTTTTCCATATTCATCTAATGGAGTTTTTTCTCTTTCTAAAAAGTAATCATCTAAAGATAACTGATGGGGTCTTAATCCAAGTGTTTTTAAGTATAGAGCTAACTTTTTAGCGGTTGTTGTTTTTCCAGAAGATGATGGTCCTGATAATAATATTACTTTAATATCATCTTTTTTTAAAGAAATTTCTTCAGCAATAGATAATAATTTATAATCTTGTAAAATTTCTGATAAATTAATTATTTCTCCTGATCCTTTTTCAATAATTGCTTCATTAAGTTCGCCTAAATTATTAATATTTAATAATTCTCCCCATTTTGCATATTCTTCTAAACTATTTACATATTTTTCATGATATGTATACTTAATGATTTTACCATTTGTGTGAGTGAATGGAAATCTTAAAACAATTCCTTTTCCTACTAATAGAGTTAATTCAAATTGTTTTAAAATACCAGCATCATGTGGTAAATCTCCAATAATGTAGTTATAGATTCCATCAAATTTATATAATTTTACAAAATTAGAAATAGTATAAGATAAAGTTTTTACTTTATCATCTCTTTTTATTTTTTTAAAATATTCAATTGCCTCTAAACGTGAGGTCTCTATTTGTTCAAAAGGTAGAGATTGTTTTACTTTTGTAGACATCAAATCTTTTATTTTTTTGATGTCATCTTCTGTTACTGGCTTATCAATTTCACAATAGATTCCTTTATCAATAGGATGTCTAATCTTTATTTTAGTATCTTTTCCTAGGACTCTTAATGTACAAGTTTCGAATAAAAAAATTAGTCCTCGTTCATAAATTTTATTTCCTTGTGGAGTTGTAATATCATATAATTCTAAATTACCACTTTTCATAATAGCATCATCATAGTTAATTAATTGGTTTTTAAACTTAGCACTAATGATGTCAAATGGATAGTTTGTTTTAATGTCATCAATAATTTCTGATAACTTAACCCCTTGGGGGTATTCTCTTTTCTCACCGTTATTAAACGTTATAATTATGTTTTCCACGTTAGTATCACCGTTTTCCTTTATTCTTATGATATTTTAATTATACTATAGATATGTGTAATTTGTCAAAAAAAATGCTACATATTTTACAGATATTCGTATTAAACTAATTATAGGTGATGATAATGAATTTAATTCCTACAGTTATTGAAAAATCCAATTATGGAGAGAGAGCATATGATATCTATTCTAGACTTCTTAAAGATCGAATTATTATTTTAAGTGGAGAAATTGATGATGTGATGTCAAATAGTATTGTAGCACAGTTACTTTATTTAGATGGGATTAATCATGATGATATTAGTATTTATATTAATTCTCCTGGTGGTAGTATTACTGCTGGTATGGCGATTTATGATACAATGAATTATATTCATAGCAATGTATCAACTATTTGTATTGGGATGGCGGCTTCTATGGCAGCATTCTTGTTATCAAGTGGAGAAAAAGGTAAAAGGTATTGTTTAGAAAATGCCGAGGTGATGATTCATCAACCGTTAGGTGGAGCTCAAGGGCAAGCAACAGAGATTAAGATTGCAGCAGAAAGAATACTAAAATTAAAGAAAAGATTGAATAAAATATTAGCGATTAATACTGGAAAAAGTTTACGGAAAATAGAAAGAGATACGGAAAGGGATTACTTTATGGAAAGTAGTGAAGCTTTAAAGTATGGAATTATTGATGAGATATTAAAAAAGAGATAATTGTCTCTTAAAAATATTTTTTCCACAGAAATGTGGATTTTTCTATTTCCTTTGTTAAGTTATTTTTTGTTTCTTTAACCATGTTAGTTATTTCTAAAGCCATAATATTATTTTCTTCTAACATAAGAATCCCCTTTCTTGAATTCTTCAGTCGCGTCTGAAGAATCTTAATTTTCCAACCAGTGGTTGGCATTTTTTAATCTAATACTATTTTATCATAAATTTATCGTTCTAAATCATTATTTGAAATATCATAATTATTTTTATTCATAATTTTTGATTTCAAATTATCAATAATATTATTTATCACACAAGATTTACTTTGTAAATTTTCGGTTTTATTATTTAATTTTTTAAGCAGTCGTTTATATTTTTCTTGTTCTCGTTTGAACTTTTTGTACACATTCATATTAGCAACATTAATATCAATCTTTCTTCCTTCTTCTTTTTTTTAGTGAGTAATCTAATTATATATTCTATATGGAAAGTAGCGAAGCTTTAAAGTATGGAATTATTGATAAGATATTAAAAAAGAGATAATTGTCTCTTAAAAATATTTTTTCCACAGAAATGTGGGTTTTTATATTAAATTATTTTAATTCTTTAGATTCTTTTTCAATTGCTTTGACTAATTTTTTTACTTGATTATTATTTAGAGAGGTAGTTTTTATATGACTACTATAATGTTCCCACATATTAAGATCATTCGTAACAGAGCAATAGCGACTTGTTATTACAATTTCTTGTTTTTGGTAATTTATTCTTATAAATTTATTTGCAAAATATTCTATTAATAATTTTTCTAGTCCTTCTTTTTGCAACTCTTTTCTAATTAATTGATAATTAGAATGTGCTAAAAATGCATTAGACTCCTTTGCTAACATTGACTCTGATTCTTGATTAAGAAGCATTGCACTTTTTTGAGCAAAAACATTGTAAAAACGGAATAGCTTTTCTCGAATGGATTCTAATTCTATTTTATTGGATAAATCTTCTTCAATTAAATATTTTATGATATCATTACATTGTACAGGCCAACGGTACGATTCTTTTTCAATTGTTGTGTAACTATCCCATAACTCTGTTATAAATAAAGCACTTCCTGCTTTACATTGTTCTGGAATTTGATTATCTTCTAAATGAATAGATACTAAAGTTCTTTTTTCCTGTTGAGTTAAATAGGTTGTGATATTATTTATTATTTCTTCTCTTGCTTGTTTTGACATAAAATAGGGATTAATTACACTTTCATCATATATACTAAGTTTATAATTGGGCTTTAAAATATTATCTTTTGTAAATTCTACATGTGGTTCTCCATACCAATCAAGTTTACTTTTTCTTTCTAAAAATCTATTTATTAATTTATTATAATCCCATAATATATCATCTACTTCTTTTTTTTGAGTAAAATAATTTAGAAAACTCATGAATTCCTCTTCTGTTACTTTTGGTTCATATCCCTGTTTTGTTTTTTCTACTATGTATTGAACTATTAAATCATCTACTGTTAATCTAAATTCTTCATTTACCATGATGTTTCCTTCTTTCTTTATAAGAAAATTTTATCATATTTCATTTTTATTTTGGTATTTTTTAACTAATGGATATCATTATTTAATCAAATTAGTTATTCATGTTAATCTTTCATAAATACTTGCTATCATTTCAGCAACTTTTATTCC
>CAYOCA010000046.1:4873-9135 GCA_964402345.1 uncultured Muribaculaceae bacterium
TTATTCATGTTAATCTTTCATAAATACTTGCTATCATTTCAGCAACTTTTATTCCATCCATAGCGGAGGTAGTAATTCCTCCTGCATATCCTGCTCCTTCTCCACATGGGTAAATTCCTTGAATGTTTGACTGATAGTTTTCATCTCTTATGATGCGAACAGGTGATGAAGTACGACTTTCTACTCCAGCTAAAATAGCGTCATCACTTGAAAAACCTTTGATTTTCTTATCAAAATTGGGAATAGCTTCTTTTAAAGAATCACATATAAATTTAGGAAATAAATCATTTAAGTTTGTTAATTGATAATTTCCTTTAAAGATGGGATTAATATTTCCTAATTTTGTAGAAGGAATATTTTTTTGAAAATCTTTCCATAATTGAATGGGAATTTTTCTATTTCCCAAAGTATAAGCCTGTTTTTCTAAGGTACGTTGAAAAATCATACCATCTAAGGGATTATTTCCATAATCTTCTGGTCCTACCGTTACAACAATTGCACTATTGGCGTTCTCACTATCTCGTTTTGATTCACTCATCCCATTAATAGCGAGACAACCTGGTTCAGATGATGCATTCACGACATAACCACCAGGACACATGCAAAAAGAATAAACACCTCTTTTGTTTGTAGTCTTATAAGTTAATTTATAACTAGCTGGTGATAATTTCGGATGATTTTCAATTCCATATTGAGAACGGTTTATTAGAGTTTGAGGGTGTTGAATTCGTATTCCAACCGCGAATGGTTTAGGAACTAATTCTAACTTATTTTGAAGTAACATTTCAAAAGTATCTCTGGCACTATGTCCAATTGCTAGTACTAAAATGTCTGTTTCAATTTCGGTGTTGTGATTTACTTCAATTGCCTTTATTTGATTGTTTGTAATTTCTAGATTAGTTAGACAGGTATTATAAAGAAAGTTACCTCCCATTTTAATGATATCATCTCGCATGTTTTTGACAACATTTTTTAAGACATCTGTTCCAATATGGGGATTATTCATATATAAAATATCAGGATTAGCTCCACATGATACAAATATTTCAAATACCTTTTTCATGCGATTATTTTTATCTTTTACAAGAGTATTTAGTTTTCCATCAGAGAATGTTCCTGCTCCTCCTTCTCCAAATTGGACATTGGATTCAGGATTTAATTTGCCAGTTTTCCAAAAATATTCTACTGTTTTAGTTCTTTCCTCTACAGGTTCTCCTCGTTCAATAATCAAAGGATTATATCCATGTTCTGCTAAGAGATAAGCACAAAATAAGCCAGCTGGTCCACTTCCAATAATGATGGGTCTTTTTGATAATTTTTTGTTTCCTAAATTTGGAAATACATAGGTTTCATCAGGTATTTTTAAAATATCATTATTTTTATTTGTCTTTAATATTTTCTTTTCTTTTTCTTCTGACAAGTTGACATCAACTTCATAAACAAATGATAACTTAGGTTTATGTCTTGCATCTATAGACTTCTTATTTATTTTTAGACTTTTGATTTTTTCTGGTTTGATGGAGATTTTTCTGGATATTTTCTTTTTTAATTCTTGAGGATTATCTTTCTCTATATCAATTTCTATTTGTCTTATACGTATCATTCTTTCTCTCCTTTTATAGACGATCCCGCTAGGTAACCAGTAATCCATGCAAATCCTAGATTATACCCACCGCATTCTCCATCTACATCTAATAATTCACCTACTATATATAATCCTTGTTGTTTTAAAGATTCCATAGTATAAGGATTAATTTCTGATAATGGGATGCCACCTGTCGCTACTTGAGCTTGATCAAAGGAATTTGTTTCAGTGATATTTACTTTAAATTCTGTTAAGTTTTGACTAAATAGTTTTTTATTTTGAAATGATATTTGATTCCATTTTTCTTCCTTTTTTATGTTAGATAGTTTTAATAATAAATTTGCTAGTTTATAGTTTAAAAAACCATCTAATAATTCTGAAATAGTTCGATTAGGAATATTTCGATTTCGTTCATTCATCCAGTTTATAAAATTTTCTTTAGTTTTTATGTGTAAAGGGAACAAAAAATTAATATGTAGATGTTCTTGTTTATTCTCAAATAGTCCTCTAGATACTAATCCACTTAATTGAAAAACACAGATTCCACTTACTCCATAATTGGTTAATTGAATTTCTCCTGTTGTTGTTTTTAGCAATTGATTATTTTCATATAAAGTTACTTCCACATCAGTACGAATTCCTTGCCATTCTTTAAAGTAATTTTCTTTCCCTTTTAATTGAACTAAAGCAGGTAATGGCTCGATGATATTATGATTAAATAATGAAGCAAGTTTGTATCCTAGACCATCTGAACCTGTTTTAGGAGCTGCTTTGGAACCTGTCGCTAAAATTACTTTATCAGCTATAATTTCTTTATTGGTAGTTTTAATAATAAAACTATCATCTTTTTTAGAGATAGATGTTACTTCTTCATTAGTTATCATTTTTACATTTTGTAATTTTGTTTCTAAAATTAATGCTGTTTGAATACTAGTTGCTTGGTTAGATGCTGGATAGTAACAACCATCTTTTATTTTGGGAATAATTCCTAAATTATCAAAAAAAGACATAATTACTTGTTGATTTTCTTTAGTAATAATTTTGCTTAATATTTCTTTATTTGAAGAATTATAATGATTTAGAGAAATATCTTCATTCCAATAATTACATTTTCCATTTCCTGTAATAAGGATTTTTTTACCATAAGTATTATTCTTATCAATAATGGTTACTTGATTCTTTTGTTTAGCAGCATAAATGGCAGCGACTAAACCCGAGGATCCTCCTCCAATTACTATTACTTTAGACATGATATCACCTCTTAATTTAATTTATTATAACATTTTCTTTAGAAAAAATCTTTTTTAAGTAGTAAAATATTTATTAAAAATATGCTTGGTATTATTTTAAGTATTTGATATTAAATTTTATTTTAGATAAAAAGATATGTTTATATTTTAATTAAACATGTTATGTCTATTTATGAGATGACATTTGTCTTTTAATAGGTTATAATGATAACATTGAGGAGGTGAAAAAATGAAAAAAAATATTGGATTAATCATTACAATTATTTTATTATTACTTGTAGTTACAGGACTTGGTTTTTATATTTTTTATAATCAAGAAAAAGATAAGTTAGAGGATACTGGTGATTTAAAAGATAATTCTCAAGTACAGCAAGATGAAACTGATTCATATGAAAAAAGTAATATTACTATTGTTAATGATGACAAATGTGCTACAGGATGCACTGAAACAATTACATTAAAAAATGGTAATGAAAATACAATCTATGCCAGTCAATTAGAATTAAAAGTTAATGATACATCTATTTTAGAATTAGAAGGTGCTTCCTCTTTGAAGCAAGTTACTGTTTATGATGACATAATTATTGTTTTGAAGCAAATTTCTTTAAGTTGTGAACTCGATATATATGATATCAATGGAAATCTTATTAAAACATTTAATCTTTTTAATGATGATCAGGGAAGAATTTTTATTGTTTATCCACGATATAGTCAGGAAAAATATTTTCAAGTAGACAATGATGGTAAAATTAGCATCTATGGTACAAAGCATATACAAGGAGAAGAGAATAATAATTATATTAGTGATAATGGTAATACAATCAATTTATGTACACAAGGAGAATTTATTGATGAAAATTCTATTGTTAGTGGTATTTTTGAATTTTCTTATTTAGGTAATAATAAATTTAGTGAAATTAAATATGCTAGTACCAAACAAACAGTAAAAGACATAAAAACTTGTTAAACAAAATTACAATAACTATCTAGAAATAGGTGTTTATTGTATTTTTTTGTAATTTTGTTTAGTTTTTTTATATCCACAAAATTGTGGATTTTTATAAATAAGAATTTTAATGTGTAAGAATAGTCTCATGAGTTTATCTTTTTGATTATGATTATATTCTAAAAAAAGTTATTTCTTATAAAGATGATAATTTAATATTCATAATGATATTAATTAATCCAGTAAAAATAAAGATTTATTGGATATTAATTTGTATTATTTTAAATTATAAAGAAAAGAGTAACAATTTTGTTACTCCATAAATTCTTCTTCTAACACTTCTGATGGTTCTTCATCATAAAATTCTTTTTCTAGTGTATAACCAATGTCCATATATTCTTTAGCACCTGTTCCAGCTGGGATAAGTTTACCAATAATTACATTTTCTTTTAGTCCATGCAATTTATCGACACTTCCTTTT
>CAYOCA010000047.1:0-9132 GCA_964402345.1 uncultured Muribaculaceae bacterium
TCAATTTCTTTTAACTATAATCTCGACGGTGACTTAAATGGCGAAATGGCAAAATTGACTTACTATGATATAGGAACAACTTCAATCGAAATTCCTTCAGATATATTGTCTAAATAGCAACAAAAATAACCGAATAGCCGCCCACAGCAGTTTGCTGCGGGCGGCTTATTAATTATTTGCCGATATTTTTATAAATTTTATTAAAGCTAGTATAAAGTCCAATCATTGCTGTTACAATAATGGTAGATGTTACAATTACCTCTACTAACATAAACCCTTTATTATTTTTCATCATTTATCTCACCTTGCTTATTGCTATTTTATTAAAGTTATTATATAATATTTATAATATATTGTAAAAATAAAAAGAATGGAATGGGATTTTATGAACCAAAATGAAACTGTAGAAAATACAACTAATTTTAACGATTATGCAACTAAAAAAGTAATTAATTTTGAAACAACTCCAATTGTAGATATTGTAAATTATATATTAGTAACTGCTTCTCAAAAGAATGCTAGTGATATTCATTTTGATCCTGCTGATAATCATATGAAGGTTCGTTTTCGTATTGATGGTAAATTAGATACATTTACGATTGTTCCTAATACGGCCAAACAAAATTTAATTGCTAGATTGAAAATTATGTCTGGAATGAATATTACGGAGACGAGATTGCCTCAAGATGGTGCTATTCGTACTGTTATTGAAGGAATTAGTTTGGATATGCGTGTTTCTTCTTTGCCAACGAAACGTGGTGAAAAAATAGTAATTCGTATTATGGATTACTCTATGAGTTTAAAGGGCTTGGAATCACTTTGTTTTAATGATGTCAATTATAAAAAAATACTTAAAATGATTAGTGAACCTAATGGTATTATTTTAGTAACTGGTGCTACTGGTAGTGGTAAATCTACTACAGTTTATTCTTTGCTTCAAAGATTAAATACCGAAGATACAAATTTAATTACAGTAGAAGATCCTGTTGAAATGGAATTAGAAGGAATGAACCAAGTACAGGTGAATAGTGAAATTGGTTTAACTTTTGCGGCAGTTTTAAGAAGTATTTTAAGACAAGATCCTAATGTTATTATGATTGGAGAGATAAGAGACAGTGAAACTGCTCAAATTGCAGTTCGTGCCTCTATTACTGGTCATTTAGTATTATCTACAATCCATACTAATAATTCTTTATCTACAATTGAAAGGTTGTTGGATATGGATGTGGAGAGATATTTACTTGCGAGTGCACTAGAAGGTATTATTTCTCAAAAACTTGCTAGAAAGTTATGTGATAAATGCAAAAAATTACGTCCTACAAATAATTATGAGAAGAATTTATTTCGAACTATTTTAGGGTTAGAAGTAAATCAAGTTTATGAACCGGTAGGATGTCCTGAGTGTAGTTTTGGATTTAAAGGGAGAGTCGCTTTACATGAAGTATTATTGATTAATCAGGATATTCGGGATGCAATTAGTAGTAGTATTAGTAAAGACGAATTAAGAAAATTAGTGTATAATAAAGATGTTATCACAATGATTCAGGATGGGTTTTATAAAATATTGGCTGGCTTTACAACTATCACGGAAGTATTAAAATTAATCGATTTAGATGATGAAATAGAAGAAAAAAATAGAACCAAATAGTATGGTTTTATTTTTTTGTCATTTAAAAAAATCACTATACATACATATAATGATTTTTTCTGCCCATTTCGTTTTGACTAAAATTATTATCATACCTAGTAATCAAAAATGGTTTATTCTTTTTCAAACTTTTTGGTACATCAATCAAACGTTGGTTTTTAGAACCTCGAAAAAGGATGTCATAACTTTTCTCTGTAAGAATAAATTTTCCATCTACCAATACATCTATATTTTCTAAAAAGGTTTTAATTGCAGGAAAATGTTTCATTTTTTTTATTAATTCTTCAAAGGTATATCCAGTATAACACCAAACATTTAAACCAACACCTTTACAATATTTCGCAATTTCTGCGCAAGCTTCAGGTTGCTCCATAGGATCTCCTCCCGAAAAGGTGATTCCATCTTGTCCTTCTAATTGATTGATTTTTTGTATCACTTCTTCTATATCCACTAAAAATCCTTTTTGAAAGGAATGGGTTTCGGGGTTATGACATCCTGGACAATGGTGAATACATCCTTGTGTCCAAATTACTGATCTAATTCCTTCGCCATCTACAATGCTATCTCTTTGTATTTCAACAGTGGCAAGCCTTATTTTCATATCATTCTGCTTCTTTTAAGATCTCTTCTGTACCATGTTTTACTCTATCATGTTCCTCTGCTCTTTTCCCATTGTTAAATCTGTCTACTGTACCAACCAAATAACCTGTAATTCTTCTAATTCTTTCAAAACCAATACCTTCCCCAATTGTTTTTGTTTCTTTTACTTCTTCTGTTTTCATTTTCATTCCTTCTTTCTTTTTTTATATTATAAATTTATTTCTAACAGCAAGAATTTTTTCTAAATTCGTTTACTGTTTCGACACTAACACCTTCGCCAGCGCGACGTCCACATCCTGGACAAACATCTCCGATTACACCAACATATCCACAAACTGGGTCTCTATCTACTGGATGATTAATCGCTGCGTATCCCATATTATTTTCTTTCATGATTCGAACAATTTTTTCAAAGGCATCCAAATTTTTAGTGGTGTCTCCATCTAATTCGATATAACTGATATGTCCGGCATTAGTAAGTTCATGATATGGAGCCTCTTTTTTAATTTTATTTACAATAGATATATTATAATATACTGGGACATGGAAAGAGTTTGTATAATAATCCCTATCTGTAACTCCTTTAATTTTCCCATATATTGCTTTATCTATATTTACGAACCTTCCACTTAATCCTTCTGCAGGGGTTGCTAAACAGGTAAAGTTTAAATTGTATTTTTCAGCGTATTCGTCGCATTTCTTTCTCATAAATTTAATAATTTTTAATCCTAGTTCTTGCGATTCTTCACTTTCACCGTGATGTTTTCCTGTTAATGCTTTCAAACATTCTGCTAATCCAATAAAACCGATGCTTAATGTACCATGTTTTAAAATTCTTCTTAATCGATCTGTTGGTTTTAATCTTTCAGAATCTAGCCATACTCCTTGTCCTAATAAAAATGGAAAATTATAAGTTCTCTTATTACATTGTATTTCAAATCTTTCTAACAGTTGATCACGTACCATATCCATCATTTCTTCTAATTCTTTAAAGAACCCTTTCATATCTGTTTTTTCATTAGATACAATTCCATGTTTAATTCCTAAACGAGGTAAATTGATTGTCGTGAATGATAAATTACCTCTACCTGGAGTGATTGCTTTGTTTGAATCTACTACATTTCCTATTACTCTAGTACGGCATCCCATATAACAAACTTCTGTATTAAAATTGCCATTATAATATTGTGCATTAAAAGGAGAATCCATAAATGAAAAATTTGGAAATAATCTTTTTGCAGATACTTTACATGATAATTTAAATAAATCATAGTTTGGATCGCCTGGATTATAGTTTACTCCTTCCTTGATTTTAAAAATTGAAATTGGAAAAATTGGAGTTTCATTTTTTCCTAAACCAGCATCTACTGATAATAAATAATTTTTCATTACCATTCTTCCTTCTGGTGATGTATCTGTTCCAAAATTAATAGAAGAAAACGGTACTTGTGCTCCTGCTCTAGAATGCATCGTATTTAAATTATGGACAAATGCTTCCATTGCTTGATATGTTGCTCTATCTGTTTTGGCTAAAGCTGTATCATACGCTTTTTCAAATATTCTTCGAACTTCTTTGCTTTCTTTATAAAAACTTTCAAATATTCCTAAATCTATTGTAATAGAGTTTAATTTATCAATACTAAGTGCTAATTTATCCATATTGATAAAACTAATAAAATCTGTAAAATCTAATAATTCGTATAGTGATTGCTTGTATTCTTTTTTAAAAGTTTTTAATACTCCTGGTGCCATATAATAATCAAATGCTGGAATACTTTGTCCACCGTGTTGATCATTTTGATTAGACTGTACTGCAATTGCTGCTAAAGCACTATAAGCATTGATAGACTGTGGTTCTCTTAAATGTCCATGACCTGTTGAGAAGCCATTTTTAAATAATTTGTTTAAATCTATTTGCATACAAGTCGTGGTTCCCATTGCTAAGAAATCCATGTCGTGAATATGGATATCTCCATTATCGTGCGCATCTGCATATTTCTTTTTCATTAAATATGCTTTTGAAAATTCTTTTGAAACGGTAGAACCATATTGAAGCATCGTTCCCATAGCACTATTTCCATCGATATTTGCGTTTTCTCTCTTAGCGTCTTCTTCTAAAGCATTCTTTAATCCTAATCCTTCTAGTGATTTTAAAAATTTATGCATTTTCTTTTCGTCAGAGAATAATTGTCTAGACTTGTCTCTTCTTTCTCGATATTCTGAAAAAGATTGGTATACTTCTTCATATTTGTATTTTTTTAACATTTCTTCAATTAAATCTTGAATCTCTTCAATTTTAATTTTTTCTTCTTCTTTGTAATCTTTTGCAATTTTCTTTATTACACTTTGATAAACTTTTTGGATATCTTTTGCATCATATATTACATCCTCTTCTTCTGTTTTGGGAACGCCATCAAATCCCTTTTTTATCGCCATCGCAACTTTTGTGCTATCAAAGGAAACTTTTTTTCCATTTCTTTTGACTACTTTTAAGTGCTCTAAAACTTCTTCACACATCATTACTTCACTCCTCTTATTTTATTTCTTACAATAACCATTATACATAAGTGTATTTGCTTTGTCAATGAAAAATACGAACAATTTTGTTTTTTTCGTTTTTTTGGTTTTTAAATTTTATTTTTTTAACTTTTTTGGTTTTTTTATTTTTTTGATTTTTGTTTCTTATGTTTCTTACGTTAAGCAATTTTCTTTATTTTAAAGGGTTTATCCCCTTCTTTGTTATTCTTTTGTATTTTTTATTTTTTAACTTTTTGTGGTTTTTTATTTTTTTAATTTATATTATTTTTTGTTTTTTTGTAAAAAAAGTTTATTTTTTCTTGAGTACTGTTCGTATTTTTTGGTATGCATATAAGTTAATTTTTATAGCAAATCTGTTAGTTGTATAGATCTGTTTTGTTACTTTCAAATTTTTAATTGTTTGTATTTATTTTTTTGTATATTTTTTCTTTAACAAAACATTATAATAATAGAGATTTTTCTCTAACTTTTATAAACTATATATTTTTTTACTTTTTTCTATTCTTTTTCTTTATAATATTTATTATTTTATTCAAAATATACTTCACAATATTAACCATATTAACCAAATAACACCATTAAAAAATGAGTTAAAAAATACATAATCTTAGTGTAGGAGTTCATAATAGTAATGGGTGATGAAAATGGGAAAGAATAAAAATTCTAAGAATTCTAATAATAAGAATTATTCTTCAAAAAACTCAAATAATATGAGTGGAGCTAAATCATGTAATGAAAATTCTTGTAATATGAATTCCAATAATTCAAGTAAAAATAGCCTAAATTAATAGGTTATTTTTATTTGAAAATGTAAATAGATTATTTTATTGTCTTTTTTTACCTCAATTTTGTTACTTTAATTTAAGTAAATTGAATGCTTGTCAAACATTGTCGAAAATGATATAATAATAAACGTATTAAAAAAATAGAAAGTGATGTAGTATAATGAAGAATAATGTAAAAAAAAGAAGAAAGTTGAATTACCAAAAAATATTTAGTTTTATTAGTTTCATCTTTGTTATAATCTGTATTCTTTGGTATGGTGGTAGAACAATTTATTTTTACAAAGATAGTAAAAAAACTATCACAGAAGAAGCAAACACGATTGCTAGAATATTAAAAACGCAAAATCATGATAACGAAAATTTTAAACAAATCAAAACGAATTATTACTTTTATAAAAAGGCAACAAATAATTATTTACTATATTCCAATATCCTTTGGAGAGTTTTAAAAATTAATTCTGATAATTCAGTTGTGTTAGTTTCAGACCAAACTATTACTTCTTTAGCTTATGGAGAAAATATTTCTTATCAAGAAAGTCCTATTCTTAAATGGTTAAATTCAACTCCCGATGATGGTAGTGGTATATTAGAAAGTAAACTAAATAATAAAGATACTTATTTAGTAAAAAATACAACTTGTATTGATACTATTGATGATGTTGAAGATGTTTCTTGTGAAAAGACTAATCAAGATTATTATTTAGGATTGTTATCTATTGATGATTATATCAACACAGGTGGAAGTGGAAGCTTTATCAATAATGAAAGATATACTTATTTATCCACGCAAAATAATGAAGAACAAATTTGGTATATCAATCAAGAAGGACGACTTGATACGACAAGTGGAACAGATATTTTAGGAGTAAAAGTGGTTATTACTTTAGCACCTACTCTAGAAATTCAGTCTGGTATTGGTACTTTAGAAGATCCTTACACAATTGAAAAAGAAAATAATTTATATGGTAGTTATGTAAAATTAGATGAAGATATTTGGAGAATCTATGATGAAAGTGATGGAGTAATAAAATTGCTACTGAATGATTATATAAAAATAGACGATGAAAAATTAGAGTACATTTATTCAAACAATAATTTTTATCATAATGATACCGTTTATGGTAGTCTTGCTTATTATTTAAACCATACTTACTTAAACAGTTTAAGTTATAAAGACCTAATTATAGAAAACAAATACGCAAATGGATATTATGGAATAGATAATCAGTTTGATTATAAAGATGCACTTGATACAACTATTGATACTTTTGTTGCTTTACCAAGTATTGGGGATATTTTGTGGGATGATACTTTAGATGGCTATTTTACTTCGACAGGAACTTCTGAAACGTCCACTCTTATCTACGTTGGCAAAAAAAATGGAACAGTATCTATAAAAAGTGTTACAACAGAACAAAATGTGATACCTTGTATTAGTATCCAAAAAGAAAATTTAACCTTAGGATCAGGTAGTTTAGACGATCCTTATAGAACGGAGTAAATATGGCCAAAGTTAAAAAAGAAAAGAAGAAAAAAACTAAAAAAAAGATTTTAAAAAGAACAGTATTTTTTACTTTTGTAGATATTTGTGCAGTAATATGTTTCTTTATTATGTATGGACCCTGGGATTATGTGAGAAATCTTTATGTATCGACTGCGATGAACACAATGGAGCATCAATGGTTAGCAAAAGTTTTTTATAGTGATGAAAAAATTGCTAAGATTATGAGTAATAACTATTTTATTACAATTGATGAAGATGCAAACATAGATGATATTGTAATTGATACAGAAGAAAAAACAAGTTATAAGAATGAATATGAAAAAGAATTATTAACTAGAGATGAAGGAAATGATTTATATAAAGTAATTTCTTTGAAAGTTGGTAGTGCTGATGCTCATTTGGTTGCTATATACGACCCTACTAAAGTAGAATTAATTTATACTAAAAAATTTAATGTCGGTGGTTATGGCGAACGGGTTGTTACCATGTGTGAAAGAGTTGGTGGAGTTGTTTGCATTAATGGAGGAGGATTCATCGACAATGGTATGGGTTCTGATATTCCAGTTGGTTATGTAATAAAAGATCACGAAATTATTTGGACACCAATTGGTGAAAGTGAAGATAATTATCGTGATAATATTATTGGAATGACGGATGAAGGAAAGTTAAAATTAATGGCGAATGCAACTGGTACGGAAGCACTTGATGCCGGTATTAAAGATGGCATGGTGTTTGGTCCATTCTTAATTGTAAATGGTAAAGCTTTGGAAATTGTAGGAGATCCGTGGGGAAAATCACCTAGAATGGCGATTGCTCAAAGGAAAGACGGCGTTATGATGTTCTTAGCAATTGATGGAAAAAACTATATAGATGGAGCTAGTTTGCAAGATGTTGTTGATGTCTTAACTTTATATGGTGCCTATAATGCTGCTAATTTAGATGGTGGACAATCTTCTACTTTAGTAGTTGAAGGAGAATTAGAAAACAGTCCTCCTGCTGAAGCAAAGAGAACAAATGGTAGATATGTTGTGACAGGTTGGGGACTCGTTCCTTAAAAGAAGTAAGTATTTGCTTCTTTTTTTTATTGATTTATAAATTTTTAAAGACATTAATAAAAAATGTTTTTATCCTCATTTAAACATATTCAAATAAGTAAAAAAAACTCAAATATTGAGTTGTTTAACAATATTTTTCGTTTATGATACTTTATCATTTAAAATTTTTATAAACTAAGTAGTCAACCCTCAGAAATAGTTACTTTTCCCTCTCTTGTATAAATCAGATCCGACTTTAATGTAACTATTGGCCTAAGATACTCGGCCGAAGAAACCAAACACATCGATGTATTACTACAAAAACCATAACAATTGTTCGAAGTACTTTGAGAAAAACATTTCCTTATCAGAGTCTTATCAGTTATCGTTCCAGAAGTACTAAAACTACGCCCTACAGACATACTATAGGGATAAGTACTAGAAAAATACTTCCATAACCTACTAGCTACCCAGTAGGCACCATTAGAACCCGTACTCACATTTTTTGCAACCAAGGTACCCAATACGTTTTTTACCAAAGTACTGTCGGTTGTATACAACGCGTCTCCAGCCCCTCTCGATTCATCAGAACACGAGGTCGAAGTACAATAGCTACTAAGGAACTCTGTTTGTCCATTGTATCCAAAATATCTTGAACCTGATGTATATGAACTGTTCTCATATTGACTCGCGAGTACATTCAAATACCCTACAAGATTTTTAAACCCTGTTATTCCATTAAAATAAATCGCAACACTGGATACATATTCACTGATAATATCTACTGTTCCATCATCATTTATACTTATCACTCTCCAAAGATTTAATTCTTGAGGATTAATTGTTTGAGTGCTTGTGTATCCTGTATAAGTTGTATCAGTGGTATAAGAGGAGACTGTTGGTGTCATGGATACGTAGTCACCCAACCGTAAACATGAAGATGCAGAACCAGTACATGAACTCGCACTACAAACTTCATATAATTCATCTAATGCTCCTTGAACATCTGTACTAGATAAACTA
>CAYOCA010000048.1:0-9057 GCA_964402345.1 uncultured Muribaculaceae bacterium
AGCTAACATACTTCTTCTGTGTTTGTTATCTCTTCCTAATTTTCTATAAGCCATACTCATCCTCCTATTTTAGTCTTCATCTCTAAAGTCAAGACCCATACTCTTTACTTTATCGATCACTTCTTTTAATGATTTTTTACCTAAGTTTCTAATCTTCATCATTTCGTTTTCACTCTTATCAACCAAATCATGTAATGTTAAGATTCCAGCTCTCTTTAAACAGTTATATGCTCTAACACTTAAATCTAAATCATCAATTGATGTTTCTAATGCTTTTTGATTTGGATCTTCTGCTTTTGAACTCATAAGACCAGTTTCATCGGCAATTTCATTTAAGTCTGCTAAAATTTCAAAATGTTCTATTAAAATTCTACTTGCTAAGGCAACTGATTCTTCTGGAGTAATTGCTCCATTAGTCCATACTTCTAATATCAATTTATCATAAGTATTATCTTGTCCTACACGTGCAGACTCTACTTCATAATTAACTCTTTCAATTGGAGCAAACAAACTATCAATAAATATAGTATTTTGTTTAGAATTTTCTCCATATAACACTTTGTTTTCTTCAGCTCGGTTGTATCCACGACCATTACCAATCGTCATTTCCATATTGATACTTCCACCTTCAGCTAAAGTACAAATTAGTTGCTCTGGATTTAAAATCTCAATATCCGTATCTGCTTCAATATCAGAAGCATATACTTCTTTTGCTCCTTCAGCATGAAGTCTTAAAACATAACTATAATCATCAGAATGATTCTTAATAACTACACTTTTTAAATTTAAAACAATTGCGGTTACATCTTCAATAACTCCATCTATTTTTTGAAATTCATGAGCAACTCCATCAATTTTAACACTGGTAATGGCATCTCCTGGTAAAGAAGATAACATTACCCTTCTTAATGCGTTTCCTAAGGTTGTTCCAAAACCTCTTTCTAGCGGTTCAATTTCAAACTTTCCATAGTGTTCGCTTTCGATATATTCCTTTACTTTATAATCGGGTTTTTCAAATTTTAACATTTACTCGCACTCCCTTTCCTCTTATTATCCACGACGTTTCTTTGGTGGACGACAACCATTATGTGGAATTGGTGTTTCGTCTGTTATTTTTGTTACTTCTAAACCTGTTGCTTGTAATGAACGGATTGCCATTTCACGACCAGCACCTAATCCTTTTACTACGACTTCAACTTTTTTCATTCCAAATTCTGCTACAGCTTTTGCTCCAGCGATTTCAGCACTCTTTCCAGCAGCATATGGAGTAGATTTCTTACTTCCTTTAATGCCTTGAGTACCAGATGATGCCCAGCATAATGCATTACCTTCTAAATCGGTAATGGTAACTACTGTATTATTAAATGTAGAGTGAATATGTACGACTCCACTTGGAACGTTTTTCTTTACTTTACGCTTTCTAGCATTATATTTTCCTTTTGCCATGACTTATTTGACCTCCTTAACCTAATTATTTCTTCTTATTTGCAACAACTTTACCTTTACCCTTACGAGTTCTTGCATTTCTATTTGTTCTTTGTCCTCTAACAGGTAAACCTTTAATATGTCTTTTTCCTCTGTAGCAACCAATTTCTTTTAAGTTTTTAATATTTAATGCTACTTCTCTTCTTAAATCTCCTTCAACTGGATACTTATCAATCTCTTTTCTGATTGCTGCTAATTCACTTTCAGTTAAATCTTTTGCTTTTTTATCTAGATCAACATTCGCAGCAGTCAAAATTCTTTTTGATAATTTTCTTCCAATTCCATGGATATAAGTTAAAGATATTTCGATTCTTTTTTCATTTGGTATATCAACACCTTTAATACGTGCCATAAATTCTTCCTCCTATTAACCTTGTTTTTGCTTATGTTTTGGGTTTTCACAAATTACCATAAGTTTTCCATTTCTTTTAATTACTTTGCATTTATCACAAATAGGTTTGACAGACGCTCTAACTTTCATATTACTCTCCTCCTATTTCTTATTGTAAACGATACGCCCATGTGTTAAATCATAAGGTGATAATTCTATAACGACCGTATCACCTGGTAAGATACGTATATTATTTACGCGCATTTTACCAGAAACATGGGCTTCTACTATATGTCCTCCGTCTAATTCTACTTTGAACTTTCCTCCGGGAATAATATCTACTACTTTTCCCTCAGCTTCAATCACGTCGCTTTTACTCAAAATTTATCATCTCCTGTTTTCATTCTAATTTTGAATGAATTATTGTATTCATTTCCTTATTTTGAATTTCTTTCTTTTTGAGAAAATCAATTAACGAATTGCTTCTTTAATTTTTGTAAATACATCATCTACGGAATCTGTACTATTTACTTTAATTTCTTTTAATATTTTTCTTTGTTGGTAGTATTCCACTAATGGTTGTGTTTCTCTTACATAGGTATTGAATCGTTGAACAAATGTTTTTTCACAGTCATCACTTCTTACCTTTAAGGTATGTCCACATTTATCACAAAAACCATCAATTTTTGGCGTTAACTCTGGTATAGCCTTATTGTAAGATGCTCCACAACTTGAACATACTATTCTATTTAAGGTTCTTTTTAGTGCTAATTCTGGATCAATATCTAAATAAATTACAATTCCTACATCTTTTCCTAATTCTTGAACTAAAGTATCATATACTTTTGCTTGTTCGACAGTCCTAGGATAGCCATCTAAGATATAACCGTTATTACAATCTATTTGAGTAATTCTTGTACGTAATAAATTAATCATAATATCATCTGTAATTAGATTTCCAGCATCCATTTCCTGTTTTAAGAAAATTCCTAAATTACTACCAGAACTTACTTCATCTCGAAGTAAATCACCAGTAGATATATGAGGAATATTATACTCAGCACTAATAAGTTTTGATTGTGTCCCTTTCCCTGCAGCGGGTGGAGCAATAAATATAATATTCTTCATTATTAAATCCTACTTCCTTTTTTATTATAACTTCTATTTACTAAACTACTTTCTAATTGTCTATACGTTTCTAATGCAACTCCAACAATGATTAAGATACTAGTTCCACCAATACTTACACTAGTTGGTAAATTTGTAGACATGAAACTAGATACGACAATTGGAAGTCCAGCAATTACAGCAATAAAGATAGCTCCAATTAAGGTAATTCTACCTAATACGGTTTTAATATACTTGATTGTTTCCTTACCAGGTCTTACTCCTGGAATATATCCACTTTGCCTTGATAGATTCTTAGATAACTCTTCTGGATTTACTTGAATAAATGTATAAATAAAACTAAAAGCGAATATTAAAATAATATAAACAATAAATCCCGTTGGAGTTGTATAATTTACATATTTATTTACAAATGTTACAAAACCATTTTCATTTTTCATAAGACCTGCTATAAATGTTGGTACAGTAAAAATTACTGATGCAAATATTACAGGCATAACATTTGCTGAATTTAACTTAAATGGAATATAGTTTTGTTTTGCTCCATAAGATGAATTAGTTTGATTAGAATATTGAATAGGAATCCTTCGTTCTGATTCTTGAACAAATACAACTGCAACAATTATTGCTACATAAACAAGAATAAATAAGATAAATTCTATAATTCCTAAAAATAAACTAGAATTATCTAAAATTAATGCTTGAAAAGTATCAATAAATGTCTTAGGTATAGTCGATAAAATACCCGCCATTATAATTAAAGAAATTCCATTTCCTAATCCTTTTTGAGTAATTTGATCTCCTAACCATAAAAGAAATGCTGTACCTGCTGTTAAGATTAAAGTAATTTTTATGTAATCTATCGCAGTAGCGTCATTTACCAAAGCAAATGACATGGCAAATCCTTCAATAAAAGCAATTCCAATTCCTAAATATCTATTAATTTGATTTATCTTTTGTCTTCCCGCTGGACCACTATCTCTTAATTCAGTAAAATAAGGAATAATATCCATTTGAAACAAACTGGTTATAATAGTCGCGGAAATGTATGGCATAACTCCTAAAGCAAAAATAGAAAATTGTTTTAAAGATCCTCCTGTTATTGCATTTGCTAAATCCCCAAAGTCAACATTTTTTAAAGATGTTACTCCTGGAACAGGAATAGTTGTACCAACAATAAAAATCAATAAACAAACTAATGTAAATCCTAATCTCTTGCGAATATCTTTATTTTTAGGACTGAATAACAGTTTAAGGTTTTTAAACATCCTAAATCACCTCTGTTTTTCCGCCGACACTTTCAATTTTTTCTTTTGCTGTTTTAGAAAATTGATGAGCTTTAACAGTAAGTTTTTTACTTAATTCTCCATTTCCTAAAATTTTAATCCCGTTTAATTCTTTTTTAATAATACCAGTTTCCATTAATAATTCTGGTGTTACAACAGTGTTTTCATCAAAACGATTTAATTCACTTACATTAACAGTAGCGTATACTGTTCTAAATCTAGTATTGTTGAATCCTCTTTTTCCTAATCTTCTAAATAATGGTAATTGACCTCCTTCAAATCCAGGTCGAACTCCACCACCACTTCTAGCATTTTGTCCTTTTTCTCCACGTCCAGCTGTCTTAGAATATTTCCCTCCACGTCCAACTCTTTTTTTTGATTTAGTTGAACCGTAAGCTGGACTTAAATTCTCTAACTTCATTATCCTCTAATCTCCTCTATTGTTTTTCCACGTAACTCAGCAACATGTGCTGGACTTTTTTGTTCTTTTAAAGCTTTTAAAGTAGCTCTTGCCATATTAATTTTTGTACTTGATCCAAGACTTTTAGAAAGGACATCTTTTACACCAGCTAGTTCTAATACATCACGTACAGGACCACCTGCTTTTACTCCAGTACCTTCTTTAGCAGGTTTTAACATAACGCGAACAGCACTTTCTTTGGCAATTATTTCATGAGAAATAGTACGATTATCGATTAATTCAACATTGATTAGATTTCTTGATGCTGCTTGAGTTGCTTTTTTTACAGCATCTGGCATTTCTTTAGCTTTTCCTGTTCCTAAGCCAACTTTACCTTTTCTATTTCCTACTACAACTGTAGCTGAGAAACGAAATTGACGACCACCTTTAACAACTTTTGTTACACGTTTAATGTCGATTACTTTTTCTTCTAAATCTGTTTTCGGTTTTGAAGAATTATTATTGTTACGACGAGGACGTCTATTATTGTTGTTACTGTGTCTATCATTTCTAGCTTTTCCATGTTGTTCTGTCTTGTTAGTTTGTTCGTTAGTAGTAGTATTTTCATTTTTAACGTTTTCTTCGTTCATAAGTTCTCCTCCTAACTCTAGAATTTTAAGCCGTTTTCACGTGCTGCTTCTGCTAAAGCTTTTACACGTCCATGATATAAGTATCCACCTCTATCAAAAACAACTTCTTTAATATTTGCTTTTTCAGCTCTTTTAGCAATTTCTGCTCCAATTAATTTAGCTGCTTCTACATTACCACCATTTTTGATGTTTAAATCTTTTTCTAGGCTAGAAGCACTAACTAAAGTTATCCCTTTTTCATCGTCGATGATTTGAGCTGCAATATTAGCGTTTGATCGAAAAACATTTAATCTAGGTCTTGTACTTGTTCCTTGTAGATTTTCACGAATTCTAGCATGTCTTTCACAACGCATATCATTTCTTGAAACTTTATTTATCATAACATAGTCTCCTTTACTTATTATTTAGATGCTTTCTTTCCTACTTTACGACGAATATGTTCTCCAACATAATGGATTCCCTTACCCTTGTATGGTTCTGGTTTTCTTAAATCTCTAATTTCGGCCGCAAACTTTCCGATCGCACATTTATCAATTCCAGATAATTCTATTTCTGTATTACTAATTTGCTTGACAACAATTCCCTCTGGAACTTCGACATTATCTAGGTGAGATTTACCATCTTGAATAGAAATAGTTTTTCCTTTTACAGTAAAACGATAACCTACACCGACAATTTCTAATCCTTTTGTGTAACCTTCTGTTACACCAATTAACATATTTCTAATATTTGCATTAGTTGTTCCATGCATTTCATTGGTATGTTTAGCATTATTTTTTGGATTTACAGTAATTTCATTATCTTTTACCACTACTTCCACTGCTGGATCAATTTCTAAAGATAATACCCCTTTTGGTCCACTTACTGTTAATTTTTGTTCTTTTAATTCTACATTAACTTTTTCTGGTATGGTTAAAACTCTTTTCCCAATACGACTCATATTGTTTTCCTCCTCTTACCAGATATAGGCAATTACTTCTCCACCAACATTGTTTTCACGAGCTTTCTTGTCCGTCATAACACCTTTTGGAGTAGAGATAATCGCGATTCCTAAACCATTTAATACATGAGGAATGTCCTCAGCATGTGTATAGACTCTAAGACCTGGTTTAGAAATTCTCTTTAATCCAGTGATAACTCTTTCTTTGTTTTTTCCGTATTTTAAAGTTAATGTTAAAATATTTTGAACTTCATTTTTGGTAACACTAAAATCAGTAATATAACCTTCTTCTTTTAAGATTGCAGCAATAGTCTCCTTCATTTTAGATGATGGCATTGATACAACACTCGCACGATTCTGGTTTGCATTACGAATACGTGTTAGCATATCTGCAATTGGATCTGTCATTTAAATCCCTCCTTCTTCTATTAAAGTTGGATTACCAACTAGATTTTTTAACACCTGGTATTTGTCCTTTGTATGCTAATTCTCTAAAACAAATACGGCAAATACCAAATTCACTCATCACCGCGTGAGGTCTTCCACAACGACTGCAACGAGTATATGCTCTTACTTGATATTTTGGTTTTTTCTTTGATTTTTCAATCATTGCTTTTTTTGCCATTTACAGTCCTCCTTTATTTCCTAAAAGGAACTCCAAGTTCTTTTAATAAATCATGTGCTTCTTCATTTGTTTTTGCAGTAGTAACGATTACAATATCCATACCTCTTACTTTTACTACTTCATCAAAATTAATTTCTGGGAAGATTAATTGTTCTTTAATACCAATGGTATAATTTCCTCTTCCATCAAAACTTTTTGGTGATAAACCTCTAAAATCTCTTACACGTGGTAGACTAATAGAGATTAATTTATCTAGGAAAGTATACATTTTTTCTCCTCTTAATGTAACTTTACATCCAATTTTGTTTCCTTCTCTTAATTTAAATGAAGAAATTGATTTTTTAGCAGTTGTTTCAACAGGTTTTTGTCCTGTTATTTTCTCTAAGTCATTCATTGCTGATTCTAACATTTTAGAATTTTGAATAGCATCTCCTACACCCATGTTTACAACAATTTTCTCAATTTTAGGTACTAACATGACAGTACTATAATTATGCTTAGACATTAAACTTGGAACAACTTCATTTTTATATTTTTCTTCTAGGCGGTTCATAACAAACTCCACCCTCCTTCCAAATCTATTTCCTTATTTTGGTTTTTTTTATGCTTCTTCTTTTTTACTTTTTTTAGATGTAGTTTTCTTCTCTTTCTTAGATTCTACTAATTTTACATTAGAACGATGAATAGGAGCTTCAGTTGTGATAATTTCTCCTGTTCCACCATTATATTTTGGTTTCATATGTTTTTTTACCATATGTACACCTTCTACAATAACAGTATCCTCTAATACTTTTAAGATTTTTCCATCTTTTCCTTTATCGGCACCTGCGATAACAGTTACTTTATCTCCAGTTCTTAATTTCATGAACAGTCTTCCTCACTTTCTTTATTTAGAATTTATAGCACATCTTTCGCTAAACTTACGATTTTCATGAAACCTGCATCTCTAAGTTCACGTGCTACTGGTCCTAAAACACGAGTTCCAACTGGACTTTTATCGTCTTTAATAATGACACAAGCATTATCATCAAATTTGATATAGCTTCCATCTTCACGTCTTACTCCAAACTTACTTCTAACAACAACAGCTTTCACCACTTTTCCTTTGGGAATATTACTGTTAGGAGTAGCTTTTTTTACAGTACCAACAACGATATCTCCAATATTACCAGTCTTTACTTTACTTCCCCCTAAAACTCGAATTACTAATAGCTCACGAGCTCCACAATTATCAGCCACTTTTAAGCGACTTTCTTGTTGTATCATTTATTTTCCTCCTCTCTAACATTAGAGATTATAATATAACAGCTTTTTCAATGATTTCTGCTAACTCATATCTTTTGGTTTTTGATAATGGTCTAGTCATAACTAATTTTACTTTATCACCGACGTGAGCAGCATTTTCTTCATCATGAGCTGCAAATTTCTTCGAACGTTTTACTCTTTTTCCATAAATGCGATCTTTTTCAAAATAATCTACTCTGACTGTGATTGTCTTATCAGCTTTATCACTTACAACTGTACCAATTATTTCACGTTTTTTATTTTCAAACATACAGGACATTGCCTCCTTTTAACCTTCTATTTTCTTGCGAGCGTTAAGAATTGTTTTGTATCTAGCAACATCTTTTCTTAATTCATGGATACGTGCAGGATTCTCAAGATTTCCTAATGATTGTTTCATTCTTAACTTTAACAATTCCTCTTTCGCATCTGTAATTCTTTTATTAATTTCTTCAGTGGTTAATTTTTGGTATTCTACCATTTTATCTTTATGCTTCATTTACTTCACCACTTTCTTTTTTTACAAATTTACATTTGATTGGAAGTTTATGACTAGCAAGTCTTAATGCTTCCCTTGCTACTTCTTCACTTACTTCATCAATTTCAAACATAATTTTTCCTTCTTTAACTACGGCAACCCATACTTCCGGTTCTCCTTTACCTTTTCCTTGACGAGTTTCTAAAGGTTTTTTGGTTAAAGATTGATTAGGGAAAATATTTACCCAAACCTTACCACCACGTTTCATATATCTTGTCATAGCAACACGGGCAGCTTCAATTTGATTAGATGTAATCCAAGCTCCTTCTTTAGCCATTAATCCATAACTACCAAAGTGAAGTTCAGTATTACCTTTAGCTTTTCCTTCGTATTTCAAACGGAAAGTTTTTCTATGTTTAGTTCTTTTTGGCATCAACATGAGAATTACCT
>CAYOCA010000049.1:0-9007 GCA_964402345.1 uncultured Muribaculaceae bacterium
GATAATTATAAAAAATTGTATTTAATAAATATGACTTACCACATCTTCTAATTCCCGTGATTACCTTAATTAATTTATCTTCTTTTGCTTCAATCAATTGACTTAAATAAAAATTTCTTTTAATTTCCATAACAAATTCCTCCTATTTATATTTTATTACTTTTTTTTAATTTTATCAATTATTTAGTGAAAATTTACTCCATTTTCGGAGTTTTTTTTCAGTTTTAATATTTATCGGTTCTAATAAGTAAAAGAACTTGTTTTTATTAATTAGAACTAGTTTTCAAATTATAATAAGAAAAGATAGTTATTTTAACTATCTTTAAGCATTTCATAATAAGTACTTCCTAATAGCTTTCTATTGTAATAATTACTACTTTTTTCTAACTCACTACTTAGATAATCATAACCTAATTCTTCAACTAAAGTTTTACTATTAGAAAATAAATTTGTACCTAACCCTAATCTATCACCTTCTATTGTAAACCCTAATGCTCCTAAGGTAGTAGGAAACATATCCATCGTCGTAAATTGTCTATTTTTGCTATTATCTGTACTTACTTTAGAATTTATAAATGTGTTAAACACAACTCTTTTATTAGAACTATTTTCATCATAAAAACCAGATTGCATTGTCAAATGATCTCCTGTAATAACTATTACTGTATTATCATAAAAATCTTGTTCTTTAACCCAATTGATAAAATTATTTAACATTATATCAGTGCAATAAAAGGAATTAGCATAATGAGAATCGAAAATAGCTGGACAACTATCATCCAAATATCCATCAATAAAATGTGTATCAGCGGTTAGCATGGTAAAGTTAAATGGTTCATCATTTTTAGATATATCCAATAACTGTTCTTTGGCAAAAACATACAGTTTAGCATCTTCATATCCCCACCATACAAAATAATCTTCACTAATTTTTCCCTTTTCAACAGCCCAGTAATAATCAAAAATAGTATAATCACCATGATAAGTAAAATAATCTTTTCTACCTCCATAAGTAGAATCAGATCCAAGAAGAAAATAATTATTATACCCATTTTCTTCTAATATTTCTCCAAGGGAATACGCTCCAGGAAGTGATTTCCCATAATCTTTATAAGAATTACCATCAATTGTTAGTTTTAAAGGTATTGCTGAAGTCTGACTTATTAAAGCCGCAGCAGTCCAACCTGTCCCGTCTAACTGCAAGGCACCACCTAAATTATTTGTGTTACTAAAATTGATATTATTTAAAGCAAGATTTTCTAAATTAGGAATAATGCTTTCATTAAATAAACCACCATTATTTGAAGATACTAAACTAGTTTCTAAAGATTCGACATAAATATATATTAAATTTGTTTTTTCATCTGGTGCAGTAATGTTTGCACTTTTAGGGTTTACATAATATTTTTCAAATAAATAAGAAGTATCTAGCTGAGACTTTAAATAATCAATACATCCTACAAGATATAAGAAAAATAATAAAGATAAAAAGAAGAAGATTACTGTATACACTTTTCTATGAAAATAACTTAAAGGAAAAGAAAACAATGAAATACTTTTATTTTTTACATTCAATATAAATTCACAATTAATTTTAATGAATTTATTAGCTAAAAATATTAATAACTTAATAATAACAAAAAATAAAGATGAAAAAGATAAAACAAATATAATTCCTTCTTTAATAGCATTTATACTTGTTCCTTCACCATTTTCTACACTATAAAGCAATTGTTCAAAAGTAACATTACCAAATGATTTCTTAATATAGAATGCTAAAAAAATTACAATAAGTGATAGAAAAAGAAGGATGTTTTTTGATAAATTACTTATTTTTCTTTTCAACTCTATCACTTACTTTCAAAGTATAACTAACATTTTTAATTATAATTGTATATACTAAAGGTAATAATAAGTTTATAAGTAAATTAACTACGATATACTTTATTGAAAAAGTCGGAAAATTTATAAGATTATCTTCTAAATTAGTATTTAATCCAAATAAAATATGTGATATAAATACACAAATTAAATTTGAAAATAAAACTAAAGTACAATAATAATAAACATAATCAATCTTAGTAAATTTCCTATCCCTATTTATATTTTTAAAAAACTTTAACCCAATTAAACTAGGTAATAACATTCCATATATAAAATTCATTGTAAAAACCACCTCGTACCAATGATAGCACAAAAGGAATTTATTGTAAAAATAATTAATTAGAAGTTTTCTATGAATAAATTAATCATATACTTTAAGAATTAATAATCCTTGTTTTCTAGATAAAAATGATAACTATCTCTTACCATATCTTCTATTCCATATTTTGCTTTAAAACCTAATTCTTTCTCCGCTTTACTAACATCGGCATAACAAACAGCAATATCGCCTTCACGACGTGGTGTAATCTCATAAGGAATCTTAATTTTATTTTCCTTTTCAAAAGCATGAACAATGTCCATTACACTATATCCAATCCCCGTTCCTAAATTATAAATAGAAACACCAGTACTTTTTAAAGCTTTATCTATTGCTTTTACATGTCCAATTGCTAAATCTACCACATGAATATAATCTCTTACTCCTGTTCCATCATGTGTAGAGTAATCATTACCAAATACCTGCAAATGATCTAACTCTCCACTGGCAACTTTTGTAATATATGGCATTAAATTATTAGGTATTCCATTAGGATTATCACCAATAAGTCCACTTTTATGAGCACCAATTGGATTAAAATAACGTAGAATTATGACACTAAACTCTGGATTAGCAATTACAAAATCTTGTAAAATTTGTTCGATAAATAATTTGGTTGTTCCATAAGGATTAGTTGTTTTACCAACAGCGTACTCTTCTTTAAAAGGAACTTGCGGATTTTCACCATAAACTGTTGCACTACTACTAAAAATAAATTTTTGAACATTAAATTTTTTCATTACTTGGAGAAGTACTAACGTACTATCTAAATTATTTTGATAATATTCTAATGGTTTTTTTACCGATTCCCCGACAGCTTTTAATCCAGCAAAATGAACTACAATATCTATTTTATGTTCTTGAAAAATCTTCTCTAAAAAATTTTCATCTTGAACATTTCCAACGTAAAATGTAATATCCTTCTTAGTAATTACTTTAATTTTATCTATTACTTCTCTTTTAGAATTAACTAAATTATCTATCACTACTACTTCATAATCATTTTCTAATAACTCGACACAAGTGTGACTTCCAATATAACCAGTTCCACCAGTTACTAATACCTTCATCCATATTCCTCCTAATCTAATTTAAAAAATACTTCTATATTTTAATTTCTGTCGCAATAAAATTACATGTTGTTTTAATGTCATTAATATCATCGAATAATTCAATATATTCAAATTCATCTTTAAACTTATTTAAAAATTTATGTAAATCACTAAATTCACAATCCTCCATCATCATCTTATATTTCTTAACAAGTTTCTTTTTTTCTTCTTGAATATTTTTCATAATTGTTAATTTATCTGCTTCAATCGCAAGTTCAATTACAGAAACAGTAGGTTCATTCATCTTATCACATATTTTAATTGCTCGATCAAAATACATCATCGCGAGTCCTCGATTACTATTTTTAAAATATTTAGCCATATTCCAATAAATAAGTTCAAAAGGATGAATATAATTAACATTTTCTTTATTTTCAAATATCAACGTATCCTCTTCTTGATGTAAAAAATATTCCTGGTAAATATTTTTATTACGTTTTAATGCTTCATACATTCTTAATCCTTCATCAAGATTATGATTAACAGCATATTGCATCACTTCTAGATAATTTACCAAAATAAAATGCTTTGAAAAATCAGTTTTTTTAGCTAACTCTTTTACAAATTTATAAAAGTCTCCTTCATTTATCTCTAATACTTTCATTAAATATTTAAAAGCACCCTCAAAATTATCAACTGCTAACTCTAATCGACATCGATATTGATATTGTCTACTTTTATCGGTCTTAGATACAAAATTTTGAATCGCACATTCTGAGTCTTGCACAGCCATTTCATAATATTTTTTTCGCCTATTTATATCAATGCTTGGTGTAATTAAATTGGTAATCGCTTGTAATCTTGTTCCAACTGCCTTCGCTAAAATATCCGATTTAATCGATCCAAATTCTTCTATTTTTGACATGGTAGCTAGAACTTGCTGATAATCATTTATTGCTCCAGTTAATACCTCAATAGATTTTTCATTATCAAAACACGTATTATAATAAATAGCTTGTCTTGTTTTTAAGATGTAATAATATTCCAAAAAATTCCAAGAACCACTAATCGTTTTTAATTCCTCGGTACTGATTTCTATTTGTTTTCTACTTTTAATATTATTACCTAAATGTGTATAAATGGTAAGTAAATATAAGGAAACATCTAATTTTAATTTATCAACTACAAAATCTTTCACTGTTATTTTTAGAACAATATTTTCTTGTAAAGTTAATAAGAATTTTTCACATAATAATAAATTTCTTTGAACATCAATCAAACTTCTTATTTTTAATGAAAGTAAATCTAATTGAATTCTCAAATTAACCAAAGACATCGTATTAATATTATTAATAATTAACTCAATTAATTCTTCTTTAGTTTTTAAATCATCTACTTCATTTATTAAAAATATAGCATCGACAATATTATTTTGAATTAAATACTCTGATAACTTCTTTTGAATATCTGTCCGAAAGACATGAAAAATATACTTACTAGATTGGAAAATATTTTCTAATAAATTTTTCTGTTTAGAATCAAATTTGCTACTCATCCTTGTTAATCTCGTATTACAAACAACATCTGCTAACATCAACATAGCATTTTTTCTTGCTGAAGATAGTTCAAAACTAACTTTACAATTTTTTGATAAAAATAAATCTTTTTCAGCCATTTTCATATATATTCTTTCTTTAATTCTCTGACTATATTCTTCTAGGGCAATAATTGTTCGATCGTCATCAATTTTTAAATCTCTTCTAACTGCAGCAATAACATCTAATAAAACAGAATCAGAACTTTCTAAAGATAATTTTTCTAACAAATTAATAATCCCTTCAGTAATAATATTTAAGTATAATATTTTATCATCTTTAAAATCTAATAATTCACTATTTTCAAAAATTACTATTTGTGCATGTTTATCTTTTAATTGTTCTAACGTATGAATCGCTATTTTACCTGCTAATTTTTTATCAATATTAGCAATATCATTAATATGAACATAGTCCCCTTCGACATAAGAAGTAATTTCCATCATCATCTTCTTCGCGTCCTCTATATCTAAACTACCTTTTTTAACAAGTATTCCCCCAATTAAGGATGGAGAAAGTGCTTTACTTTCATTAATAAACTTACCACTTTCATCTAAATATAATTCAAAATTTCTCATGAAGTCTTTTTCTCCTTTATTGTAGATTCTATATCCGTAGTTAAATAATTAATATAAAGATCTTTTTCTTTGATAAAATACATTCCTGAATCAATTAAAATAATATATTTTCCAACACCAATTTTCTCATCTTTATGATAACCTATCTTCATTTCTCCACTCATCTTATCAACACTACATTCTAGTTTAGATACTTCAAACATCTGATTATAAATCGTCGCGAAAAATTGGGTTAAATTCCAAACAGCATATACATTCGCATCACTGATGATTCCATGTGCTTCTACTTTATTTCTAAATTTAATAAATAAATCTGCTAATCCATCAAAAGATATTTCTTCTCCTTTAATATCTTGATTTAACAAATAACTTAAATAAACATGTAATAAAGTTTTTTCATCTAAAGTAAGTTTAATTTTTCTTTCTCTTAAATTTTTATACAAAAAGTCTTGTTCATTCTTATAAATATTCATTAATATCTGATTATTCCAAACAGAAGGATTATCGCCAATAATTATTTTATCTATTTTTTCTTTGGCAAAATTTTTATTATTTTTAGCATATAAATAATATTCTACCATTTTACCCATTACTGTAATATAGGTAAATAAAGCAAAGGTTGCTTGATATGCTGAAGTATGTAAATAAGAGTTTCGATATAATTCAAATAAATCATGATCTTTAGGTATTTTTTCTTGTTTTTGATTAAATCGATGATTAAAATTATATTGATAAATAGTATTTAAGTTTTCGATATATTTTTCTTTTTTATTTTCATCATTTTTTAATTTATCTTCTTGAACTAATTTTAACCTTATCTTTGCTAAAAAATATTTTATATTACTTATCTTTTCTTTTTCTGAAATAGCAAAAAGATTTTCGACAAATTCAATCACAGAGCATTTATCACATATTTTTATTGTATTTAAACTTTTTATTTGCTTATCTAAATTTACCTTCTGCTTGTTTTTTACCGCCATTACATGAAACATATTAACATGCTCTACAGGACTACTTTCATATTTTTTTAAGATTACCTCATCATTAATAGAGTCTATTTCATGAATAACAGCAATGGTATTTTCTTTTATAAAATCTTTTATTTGTTTATTCTTGATTCTTGAAATTTCCGTATTTATATTAATATATAAATGATTTTTATTCTTTTGATAACTTGAATTTTCATTTAGGGAAAAAGAACTTGGAATATCTCCCTCAATTAAAATAAACTTTAAATTTCTATTTTTCTTTTTTAACATTCTAATCTTCTTAGCTAAATTTTCTTTTTTAGGTAATAAAAAGTACATTACATAATAAACGATAATCATACCTATAAAAAGGATGAATAAATATTTAGGTCTACTTTCATAAGTACCAATTGTTTTATTTAAAGAAAATATTACTAGAATCATTTTTAATATTTCCATTATAAAAAAACTTTTTACCATTCTATAATTCACATCGTAACTACCCATTTTTAGAATGTTCTTAGGTTCTTTTTTATTCAAAGCATAATCTAAAAAATAAAAGCTAAAAACCAAATCTACGCCTAAACAACCAACGTTTACTTTTACTAAATTATATAATTCATTATAAATAGATATATCCATAAAAGTTACTAAAACAATATTTAAAAGGATAATTTCTAAAAGATTAGTAAAAATTAAAATTACCCAATTAATTTTTGATATCTTCTGCAATTTTATCACTTCCTTAGTTTATGTCCTAATTTATTTTCAATCTCTATACTTGTATATATATTCTCAATATCGATACAAGGATCAGCATCAATAACTTTTTTCTTACCAGTTTCATAATTGATACATTCATTATAGATAACATTTTTATCTTCTTGAACAGGATTAGAATATAAAAATAATTTATTGAAATATCGATATAACACTTGCGTATCCTTTGGTAAAATATTTCTTATTTTCTCATGTTCTCCAATTGCAATATCTAATTCTTCAAATTCATATACAAGAATAAATAGAACATTAAATAAATCATCCACACTAGAGTCAACAATACTTTCAGATACTACACCATGCACTAAAAGGTTATTTCGAATATCAGCTATAATCTGGCAAAGGGATGAAACAAAATCATATGATTCAGGTATTTCTTTCTTTACCTTACTTTTCTTAACATCATCGATAATCGTTTGTAATCTTTGAAGAGAATCTCTAATTTCTTTTTCACTGACAATTCCTGCTATTTTAGTGTCATTTTTAGAAGAATACTTTTTATCTAATTGAATAAATTTTCTCCACGTAGAATTACGAAAACTTTCCAGTTTTTCTGGAGTAATATTCTTATCTTCTAATAATCCTTTCAATCCCATATAATGTATAACGTATTCACTCATTTTTAATAATGTATAATAGTATTCTAGATAATTAAAAGAGTCTAGGATTAATTTTAATCCATACTTTAAGTATTGATTTCTTTCAAGTTCAACATCTTTTAATTTCTTTTCGATCTTTCTTTTATCCATTTTATCATCTGGAATATGATTCATTAATTTTAAAAGTTCTTTTCTTTTATTTTCGATATCCTTCTTCTCTATTTTCTTATCTTGATATTGTTTCTTTAAATAATCATCTATTTCTTTATTTTCAATATATTTTAATAATTTACTAGCTTTCATTTTAAGTTCGTTAGCGCGTATTGGTAGACTAACGACGTCAAAAACATCTTTTAAATAAAATTTTTCTTTTACTCGATATGAATATTTATCTTTCATTTCTTCTACCATAATAGGTCGGTAAAAAAAGGTTCTAAATTCATATATCATAAATTTTTCTTTTGTAGTGATTTCATCTATTTTTTTCTTAAACTCATTTTTATAGTTAGAAAGAACTAAAGCATCTTCATTAATCATAATTAAATAAGTTACATTTTTATACTTATTCAAATCAATAAGTCCACATCGAATGGCATCATATAATACAAATGTATATTGATTACCACTTACAATTAAAGACTTAAATATTCTACTATTATCAAATTGTTTAAAACTCGCTAAAGGATTTCTCACATAATCAGACAAATTAAATTTAAAATTTGTCTGATTCATTAAAATAATTAAATTTTCTTTTTTATATTTTTCTTCTTCTTTAATTTGACAATCTTTTAATGCTAAATACCATCTTATAATATCTATTAAAAGAAAGATAAACAGTAAAGCAACACCAATATATTTTATCTTTTTAACTTGCCTATATTTATTAGAAATAGTCAAAATATAAATTAAAAATATAATTAGAACATTGTACCTGTTAATTCTCTTTAAAATTCTTTCAGAAACATACTCCATATTTCCTTGTTTTTTCTCATGAAAATAAGCGATGAAAAGGTATAACAATGAAAAAATCGTCTCTAAAAAAGTCATCTTTAAAATGTTTAAGTCTTTATAATATTGTGGTAAAAATATAAAATCGACGATTTCTTCATCATATGTATGATAATCTGTTAAAAGCCAATTATTTATTTCTAAAAATTTAGGAATAAAATAATAACCAATATTCACAATTAAAAAGATAACTAAAATCATCATCAAACTTTTAAAAAGCCAAT
>CAYOCA010000050.1:0-8925 GCA_964402345.1 uncultured Muribaculaceae bacterium
CTAGCACCAATTCATACAAAATTTGAATTGGTGATTAATATATTAAGCGATAACCTTCCTTTTGTCAAGAAAAAAATAACAAATTGTACTAAAAAATTGTGTTCATTGTTAATTTTTGTAAAAAAAAATCTTCCAAATACACTTTTTTTTGAAAGATTAAATCTATAAAAATTTGTGATTTATCTTAAAACCTAAAGTTACTTTTATTTACTATTTACAAAATAGGTGTTATAATTTTTTATGCCAAAAAAAGAAGGTGACACATGAGTTATATTAAAGGAACATATATTAAAGAAATTTATGCAAATAAAGATAATGGATATGTAGTAGGTGTTTTAAAAATAAAAGAAACTGATTTAGAAATTACTAAATCTAATGTGTATTTTACTGGTAGTTTTTATAATTTAAGATCCAAAACTAATTATGCTATGTATGGAGAGTATACTAATCATCCAAAATATGGTAATCAGTTTCGGGTAACTAGTTATGAATTATTACTTCCTACTAAAGAAGAAGAATTAATTGAATTTTTATCTAGTGATTTATTTCCTATTGGTGAGAAAACCGCTATGAAAATAGTGAATGAATTTAAAGATGAAACTTTAGATATTATATTAAATAATCCTAATAATCTAGAGTGTATTCCTAACTTACCACAATCTCGAATTGAAAAAATTCATAAAGTATTAATTGATTATCAATATTCTAGTAAAATTGTCATTGAATTAACAACTTTAGGTTTTACTAATAAAAATGCCTTAGCGATTGTCCATAAATATAAGAATAGAGCAATGGATAAGATTACCGAGAATATTTATGCTTTAATTGAAGAGATGGATTTTAATTTTATGGATATTGATTCAATCGCACTAAATTTAGGATTAGAAGAAAATGATGAAAGAAGAATTCAAGCCTTAATTATTTATGTAATGAATGAGTCGACATTTGAAACGGGTGATACTTATATGTTATATGATGAATTAAAGCATAATATTTTAAAATATAATCATAATATAGATGATGACATGTTAGAAAGAAATATTTTAAAATTAAATAAAAAACATAAGGTAGTAATTGTAAATGAAAAATATTATTTAAAAGAATTTTACGAAGCTGAAAAATATATTGCTGATAAAATATGTTTTTTAAATGATGTCACTAAATCAAAATTAACTAATTTAGATCAAAAGATAACTGAATTAGAAGAAAAAAATGGAATTATGTATGATAAAATTCAAAAAAGCGCCATTAAAAAAGCAATTATAAATAATGTAACTATTATTACAGGTGGCCCTGGTACTGGGAAAACTACTATTATTAAAGCCATTGTATCTTTATTTCGGGAACTTTACAAAGCTAAAGAAGAAGAAATTGCCTTACTTGCTCCAACGGGAAGAGCTGCTAAAAAAATGATGGAAACAACTGGATTAAAGTCATGTACGGTTCATCGTTATTTAGGTTGGGATAAAGATGCAAATAAATTTTCAATAAATGAATATAATCCTAATAAAGAAAAATATATTATTGTTGATGAAGTTAGTATGTTAGATACAATTCTCATGTCCTCTTTATTAAAAGGAATTCGTAGAGATGTAAAATTAGTACTAGTAGGAGACTACTATCAGTTACCAAGTGTGGGACAAGGACAAGTTTTAAAAGATTTTATTGATACTGATTTAATAGATATTGTAAAATTAAATTGTTTATATCGTCAAAATGAAGAGTCTTATATTCCAATTCTCGCGAGTGAAATTAAAGATAAAGATTTAAATGAACATTTCATGTCAAAAAAAGATGATTATAATTTCTTAGTATGTGATAATACGAAAGTAATCCCGACAATTTTGTTCATTGTCGAAAGTGCTATGAAAAAAGGATATACTGATAAAGATATTCAAATACTTGCTCCAATGTATAAAAGTATAAATGGAATTGATATGTTAAATAAAAATTTGCAAAGATTATTTAATCCACCTCATCCTAATAAAAACGAGTTTGTTTTATCAGATGTTATTTATCGAGTTGGAGATAAGGTATTACAACTAGTAAATGATCCTGAAAATAATGTTTATAATGGAGATTTAGGTTATATAACAGATATTATTGAAGGTAAGAAGAGTGCTAGTAAAAAAAATGAAATTATTGTTGATTATGATGGTCATATGGTTACTTATACTCCAGAAAAATATATGAACATAAGACATGGCTATGCTATTAGTATTCATAAAGCACAAGGTAGTGAGTTTCCCTTAGTTATTATGCCAATTGTCAATAATTTTAATCGTATGCTTTATAACAAATTAATCTATACTGGTGTTACAAGAGCAAAGCAATCTTTAATAATTGTTGGAGATCCTAATTGCTTTATTAATGGAATAAAAAATGATTTTGTAGATAATAGAAGAACTACTTTAAAAGAATTTATCGAAGAAAAATATAATTATAATCATACGTATTAAAAATGTATAAAATTTGAAATGTTTATCATACTATAATTAGGTACATAAAAAATGTACCAATAATCATAGATTCTAAAGGAGTGAAGAAGTATGAAAATGAGAAATGCAATAGGTTTTATGGCGATGGGTGTTGGTGGTACGTTATTGTATCAACAAGTAAAAAATGGTAATGCAAAGAAATGCTTAAATAATATGAAAAAAATGACTAAGAAAGCATATGATGATTTAGAAGATATGATGTAAAAGAAAGAAGCTACACAAAAAAATGTCTAGCTTCTTTTATATATTTAGTATAAATAATATCTGAATTTTATCAAGAAGCAAATGAGATTTTTAATTTTTCTAATTAGTTAATTATGTAGACAAATTTTTTTCTATCCTTTAAACTTAATAGAGAAGAATGAGAAGATTAGCAAATGGAGGAATAGAATATGCAGTACTTTCGTGATGAAAACAGTCTTAAATCATTTTTAAAGAAAGAATCTCTTCGTTTACATATTAATGTATGTAATGTTTATAATACGTATTTCTCGAGATTATTATTGGAAAGAATTAGTAAATATGATAACGAAGAGATTGTTGTAAAAGGAAGTTTTGCTCAATTTGTTCATTTAAGAAAATTTGTAAGACCAATTACAGATATTGATTTAGCCAGTCAAAAAGGACATCATACTCCAATTATCACACTAGCACAAGCAATGTGTGATAGTGAGAATGATGTAATGAATTTTAACTTTAGAGCAAAACCTTATCAAAAAGAAAATACTAAAATTTATAAAATTCCTTTAGTTGCTACCTTTGGTAAGATTAAGCAACCAGTCAATATTGATTATCGAGAAAATCATCCTTGTATTTTTGAAAAAGAAAAGAAATTAGTACCCATTGTTTTTCAAGGTGATGTGGAATATCCAATTATTGTACCTTCATATGAAGAAACTTTAGCGGAAAAATTATGTATTATTGTCGAAAGTAATAATCCTAATTTATTAAATACGAGGGTAAAAGATTTTTATGATATTTATCAGTTACATGGTGGAGAATATGATTTAGATAAATTTTCTTATTATTTTGAGAAAATGTTACAATTAAGAGGAAAAGCCAGTATAGAAGATATTAATACTGATGTTTTATCTAATCAATTTATTAAAGATCATGAAATAGAATGGGAACATAGTAAGAAAAAATATGAATTTCTTGATGATGATATTAATTTATATGGAGCTGTTTACTATACAAGAGGTGTTTTAAGTGAACAACGTCAAAGAATTAAACAAGGAAAAAATAAGATTTATAAATTAACAAAATAAGTTTGTCAAAGAATTTTTGAAAAATAAAAGGAAAGATTAAATCACTAATTAAAAGTTTAAATAGAATCTTTTTGACCTTATTTTTAAAAAATATTAATCGTAAAAGAACAAGTAAAAGTTCTTTTTTTCTACTCATTTGTATGGTATAATTATTATCAATAGAAGGAAGTGCTGATATGAATTACCGAATCAAAATAAATGAATTTGAAGGACCACTCAATTTACTTTTACATCTAGTTAAAGTATCAGATATCGATATTCAAGATATAAATATCAATGAAATTACCACTCAATATTTAGACTATATTCATCAGTGGCAAGAATTAAATATTGATATTGCTTCAGAGTACCTTGTCATGGCAGCTACCTTGATGGAAATTAAATCCAAGTCTTTACTTCCATGTGAGAAAGAACCTGATTTGGAAGTAGAAGAAGAATCATTAAGTCGTGAGAATTTGATTCAAAGATTAGTAGAATACCAAAGATATAAGGAAATTACCAAAGAGTTTAAAACTCTAGAACAAGCAAGAAAAACAATCTATACTAAAGCACCTACTAATTTAAGTGCAATGATGAATACCAAGTTTACTAATGATACAGAACTTACTATAGATGATTTAATGTCAGCATTTGTTAAATTTTTAGAACGAATTGACAAAGAAAAACCACTTCATACAAAGATTACAAATAAAGAATATAGTGTCGATAAAAGAAAAAAAGATATTATACAATACCTAGAAGTTCGAGGAAAAGTAGAATTTGCAGAAATTATAAAAGAATATAATAAAAGTTATATCATTGTCACTTTTTTATCTATTTTAGAGTTAGCAAAAGAAGCAGTGATAATTCTAGTCCAAGAAAACAATTTTGAAAAAATCATGATAGAAAGAAGGTAAAATATGGAAGGAATATTAGAAGGTTTATTATATGTACAAGGAGATGAAGGACTTACTTTAAAAGAAGTGATGTCTATTTTAAATTTAAAAGAAGAAGAAGCTAAAGCACTTGTTTATCAATTAAAAAATAGTTATGAAAAAGAAAATAGAGGTCTACGTTTAAGTTATTTAGGAAATACTTTTAAACTAACAACTAAACAAGAGCATAAAGATTATTATGAAAAATTATTAGAAAGTCCTAATACTCATGTTTTATC
Organism: uncultured Muribaculaceae bacterium; assembly: GCA_964402345.1. Classification (GTDB taxonomy): domain Bacteria; phylum Bacillota_I; class Bacilli_A; order RF39; family UBA660; genus RUG11198. The sequence goes on from CAYOCA010000050.1 coordinate 4,920, forward strand.
ACAAGCATCTTTAGAAGTATTAGCAATTATTGCTTATAATGAACCAATTACTAGGGGAAAAGTTGATGAGATGCGAGGAGTTGATTCAGTTTATGTGATTAGAAAATTATTAGCGAAAGGTTTAATTAAAGAAGCTGGAAAGTCTGATTTGCCAGGACATCCAATTCTTTATAAGACAACTGATGATTTTCTTGATTACTTCGGACTTTCTAGCAAAGATGAATTACCTAATATTGAGGATATTGAATTATCTGATGATGAAGAAAAAGACTTATTTTATTCTAATTACAAGGAACACGCTGGAGATGTTGAAGAAAAAAAAAGAGGTACAAAATAATCTTGATGTTTCTAAAGATGAAGTGCGGTTTGGCGAAGTAGTTGAAAGATTAGAAAATTCAAAATAGAAGAAAAAGTAAATAAGAAAAATAAAGAATAAAGAAGGAGTTAAAAATGAATATTATTGAAATTATTAATAAAAAAAGAACAGGAAAGATATTAAGTAATGATGAGATTGGTTATGTAATTCAAGGATATGTTGAGGGAAGTATTCCTGATTATCAAATGAGCAGTTTGTTAATGGCAATTGTCATAAAAGGAATGACTGATCAAGAAATTATCAACTTAACCAATCATATGATAGATAGTGGCGAAAAATTAGATTTAAGTAGTTTAGGTACTGTTGTAGATAAGCATTCAACCGGAGGTGTTGGCGATAAAACGACCATGATTATTGCTCCCATTGTTGCTTCATGCGGAGTACCTGTCGCGAAGATGAGTGGTCGTGGATTAGGTCACACTGGAGGAACGATAGATAAACTAGAATCAATTCCCGGTTTTCAAGTAAATATGGATACTAAATCTTTTTTGAAACAAGTAAAAAAGATTAAAATCGCTATTGTAAGCCAAACCAATCATTTAGTTCCCGCTGATAAAAAGATTTATTCTTTACGAGATGTTACAGGAACAGTGGAGTCTATTGCTTTAATTGCTTCTTCAATCATGAGTAAAAAGATCGCGAGTGGAGCAAAAAAACTAGTTATTGATATTAAAGTTGGTGCTGGAGCATTGATTAAAAATAAAAAAGATGCTGAAAAATTAGCTAATTTAATGATAAAAATAGGAGCATCGCATGCAATAGAAGTAGTTTGTTTATTAACGAACATGGATGTTCCTTTAGGATGTAATATTGGAAATGCTTTAGAGGTTCAAGAAGCAATAGAGGTTTTAAAGACCCAAAAACAAGGTAATTTAACTGATTTATGTATTGAATTATCTAGTCATATGGTTCGTTTAGGGTTAGGTATTTCTTACGAAGAAGCCAAAGAAAAAGTATTAGAAAACTTAAATAATGGTGTTGCTTATCAGAAATTTCTCGAGTTTGTTCAAGCACAACAAGGGGATGTTACTAAGTTACCTGAATCTAAGTATCATTATCAGATTAAGAGTAACAAAGAAGGATATTTATATCATATAGATGCTTTAGAATTAGGGAAATTATCTATGCATTTAGGAGCAGGAAGAGAATCTTTAAATGACGAAATTGACTATGGAGCAGGTATTGTTCTTCATAAAAATGTGAATGATTATGTCCATAAAGGAGATGTTCTTATGACTTTATATACAAGTCGAGATTTATACATCAAGGATATTCAAATGAATGTATTCACAATTAAGAAAAGTCCAGAAAAAAATATGAAATTAATTTATGAAGTAATTGAACAAAATAAGGATAATATGGAATAAAAAAGTTATTTTTATATGGAGTAATAAAGAAATGTAGGAGTAGGTAAGAATGAGATTAAAACATGTAGATGGCGCTAGTGAAATAATAGAAGAAGGAACTTATTATGTAAAAAATCCTTGTTGTTATAAAGGAATTTGGCAAAAAGTATTTCAGAATAATTACCCTATTTATATTGAAATTGGTATGGGAAAAGGCGACTTTATCATAGAAAACGCTTTAAAGTACCCTAATATTAATTTTATTGGAATTGAAAAATATGATAGTGTAATAGTTCGAGCAGTACAAAAATCTAATGAATTAGAACTTTCTAATTTGAAACTCGTTCGTATGGACGCTAATTTTATCAATGATATTTTTGAACGCGAAGTAGATTTAATTTATTTGAATTTTTCTGATCCTTGGCCAAAAGAGCGACATGCGAAAAGAAGATTAACTAGCCCTATTTTTTTAGAAAAATATAATTCTATTTTTAAAAGTACTGGTCATATTATTATGAAAACGGATAATCAAAGTCTTTTTGAGTATTCTCTAGAGTCATTTACTAATTTTGGTTATAAAGTTGTGACGGAAACTAGAGATTTATATAAGGAAAATATTGCTGATAACATTGCTACAGAGTATGAGAAAAAATTTGTTAAATTAGGAGTAAAGATTAATCGACTAGAAGTAATTAAAGAAGAAAAAAGTAAAAAGAAGGAATAAGTTTAGATAAAATTTTAGGATGAAGAGCAATTTGGAGAAAAATGAGAAAGTGACAAAAATTTTCTCAATTGAGAAAAAAATATTTTTATCATCCTAAAATAAGTAAGAAGAAAAAAGACTAAAAAAACACGAACAAAGAGCCATTTTTTGTTCGCTTTTTAGTCGAAAAATGAAAAAATTTGCAAAAAAATGAATTTTTTTCAAAAAAAAGAAGTAATTTGAAATTTTATCTCTAATAATATAATTAGAGGAGGTAAAAGATGAAAAAAAATTTAATTGTCTTACAAGATGGATATAAAGAATGTGGTGCTGCTTCTTTATTATCGATTATTCGTTATTATCATGGGAACATTTCTATTCAAAGATTAGTTGAATTAACAAACACCGATAAACTTGGAACAAATTTTTACAATTTAAAAGTTGCTGCTGAGAAGATTGGTTTAGAAGCAGAAGCTTATAAGGTAAAAAATGTCTTAGATTTAATGGAAGTTAAGAAACCTTTTCTTTGTCAATGGATCGATCATCAATATGAACATTTTGTGGTTGTTTATGAGATAAAGAAAAATAAAATAATTGTGATGGATCCTGCGGTTGGTTCTAGAGATGTTTCAAGAGAAGAATTTATGAAAATATGGACAGGCTATATTATGATATTTTCACCAAAGATTAAATTAGCATTTTATAAAGAAGAAAAATATTTAAACAAAATTATAAGACAGACAATACAAAAAAATAAAAGCATTGTTTTAAATATCCTATTGTTGTCTAGTATATTTACAGTATTTTCTTGTTTATATGCTCTATATTTTCAGATTGTATTGGATTATGTTGTAGATACAGTACAAAATAATTTACTTATTGTAACTTTTCTATTTAGCATAATATTAGTGGTCAAATGCATTGCAAGCTTTTTTCGAAATGAATTATTAATTTACCTTAATCAAAAACTAGATTGTTCAACTTTTTTAAATACTTTCCAAAAAGTACTTTTACTTCCTTATAGTTACTACAAGAATCGAACAACAGGAGAGATGATATCTAGAATAAATGACTTAATTTATGTAAAAAATATATTAAATAAAATAATTCTCACTGTATTTCTAGATATTATGATCTTTGTCATTAGTGGAATCATTCTTCTGTTTTTAAATCCTATTTTGTTTCTATTTCTTGTATTAATTATTCTGATTTATGTTATTATCTTTTATATTTTTAGACCGATATTAAAAAGATATACTAAGATAAATCAAAAAAACTCTGCTGATATTAATTCTTATTTAATAGAATCTATTAGTGGGTTTGAGACAATTAAAAATATTAGTATGGAAAGTGTTGTAAATGAAAGAATGGAAGAGATGTATATAAATGCTTTAAATGATAGCTTTATATATGATAATATGAGTAATTTAGAAATATTTATGAAAGATTTTGTTTCTTTAATCGGAATGTTATTGATTAGTTTTCTAGGATTTCACTTGGTAATGAACGGAAAAATATCAATTGGAGGACTTATTACTTATACTTAACTCGATAGTTAATTTATTGAACAGATTATCAATA
>CAYOCA010000051.1:0-8700 GCA_964402345.1 uncultured Muribaculaceae bacterium
AACCTACAATACATTTTTTTCTGACATTTTCATCCTAATTTTCTTTACAATCAAAACAATACTAATTAAGAAAATAAATCCAATTAAAGGAATAACTTTAATATAATCTGCAATAGAACTACTCTTCTCATCACTAGATTTTTGAATATGAATTAAATACTTAAGAATACTCCCATCTTCTGCTTTCACTTCTATTGTAATAGTACTCCCATCTCTTAATTTACTATTTCCTGTTATTTTATAAGTTGCAAACTCACTCCATAATTCTACTTCAATATCAAGTTTTTCCTCTTGATTAATCTCAATCTCATACTCATAAACATCTTCTTGAAAATAAATCGCATACCCGTAAACATTCAAATAACGAATCCTAGCATCACTTGATAAAGCTTTTTCTCTCACAACAACAATCACATAGTTTAATACCGTACCATCTTCTGCTGTAACTTTTATTAAAATTTTATTCTCTCCCACAACTAACTCTTCAGGATTTACTATTTCTACTTTGGCATTATAATCATTCGGTATTGCTTCTACCTCTAACCTTTTTACCTCATTTTTAACCGTAACTTGATACCAATAAACATCCTTTTTAAAACTAATTTTTCCCTTAGAAAGAGTTACACTCTTCAAAGTAGCATCATGACTTTTAAGAGAGGAATTATTATCTACCTGATTTGAAAAGGGTCTTGTTATATATATTTGATATTCTCTGACATTTCCCCGAACACTAGTAACTTTTACTGTAATAATATTAATACCATAATTTAATGATACTTCTCCAATATCTCCTTCTAACTTAGCATTTTCATCTGTTAAAGTAGCTGATACAATTGTACTACTTTGATAAATCGTAGTTTGATAACTTAAAATATTTTTATCAAAACTAGGATTAATTGTCCCACCACTTACAGCTAACTTTTCTAGTGTATTAATATCTGATACAATCTTTATCTTACAACTAACATCTTCTAATTCCTGTACCAAATAATTTTCATCACAACCTTCTACCTCTACCAAACCAATCTCATATTCTTCCCCACTAATCGCAGTAACATCAACTTTAAATCGAATTTCTCCTTCTAAATTAGCATTCTTTAAAACATTACCAACACTAAAACCATCCATCCCATGATAATATTCCTTCCAAGAAGATAAATTTTGAAAACCACTATAAGTAAAAACAGAATCAAATTGATAATTTGCTTTTATTCCAATCCATTTATCTTCCAAAAAAGTACAAGTAATCTCTTCCCCAGCTGATGCAATAGTAGGACACTCTAGCGATAAAGCATCTACCCAACTAGGAAACATAAATAATAAACTAATCCATAACCATATCTTCTTCATCTCTTCACCTATTATCTAATCACTACTAAAAATATAGATTCTCCACAATCATAATCATAATTATTATAATTAAAAATATTATTTACCGTAATTGTTACATCACCGACAAGAATTGGAGTAACAATCAACTGATTTCCTTCTATCCGACATGTTGCCTTCTCTTCATCCGATGAACTACAAATTAAATCACCCAAATTATCCCCTACAATCTCAGTTATAACCTCTTCTCCAACATTAACATAACGACCAATCTCTGGAATAGATATTTTAGTATTATCGATTGTAATGACATTACTAGCATTGCCATTTGATTCTTTTACTGTTAAGGTAGTCCTTCCTTCTTTGGTACCAAAATCAATCCGAAGCATATTTTTTCCTGAATACTCCATCATATAAGCATCTTTTACAATATCATTATCTCCAATTTCAAAAGATAACTCCCCTGTATGAAATCCCGAAACCGTAATTAATTCAGTATTCCCAGGTGTTTTACACAAATACTTTGGCATTACATTAAGATAAGTAGTATATGTAGTAAATTGATAAGTAGCACTTCCATAATCAGGACTAGTAACTGTAATAACACTACTACCATTACCTAAAGCTGTCAATATTAATCTTTTATCTTGAATTAAACAACTAGCCATACTCTCATTACTAGAAGAGCAACTTACATCCTTATAATCAATTAACTTTATATCAACTAAAATAGCGTTACCATTTACATAGCCAATTCCTTCATAAGAAGAAAGTTGAATAGTATTATCCACCTTTACTGTTACTTCATCAAATAAACATCCATCTTGTGTTGTTCCTCGAATCACCGCCTCACCTTCAAGGTGACCTGTAACCTTACCACTTTCATCAACAGTAGCAACATTCTCATCACTACTAGACCAAACTAAATTTTGATTTAATCCATAACTAGGTTTAATATTTGCTAAAACTCTTTTCCCTTCACCACTTTGTAAGACAAAATAATCTTTTTCAAACGTGACACTTTCGTAGCCAGAACTTAAAACGGAATCTAAAAGTACAACATCATTAATTCTTATACTTCCATCACCATCAATATCCATACTTTTCTTTTGATATTCAATAATGTCCCAAGGATGAACTAAAAATTCTCCCAATAATCTCAAATCATTTTCATCAACCACCCCATCTAACGTAGAATCTCCCATGATAACATTTACATAATTTCCAATAATATCTCCATTACTATCATATAAAACTACTTTACTACCATTTGTAACATACCCATTCACTATTTCGTGATTAGAATCATCAACTACTTGCATCGTACAGTTATCTAAATCAAAATACTGTAAAAAAACTTCTACACTAGTATTAGGAGAAACATTCAAAATCATACCATCTTCAATTACATAAATATCACTTTGAATTTGATATTGAGTTTCCAAAGAAAAAGTACTATAAAAAGTAATTATAATTACGATAAAAATCATTCCCATTAAAACACTAACGATAGTCTTTTTCTTATTGTCGAGTAGACGACTTACATTTTCTTTCATTTCCTCTTTCCCTCTTTCATTTTATATTTATAAAGGTGAGATTAAAACTATCGCCTCTCGCAGAAACAGTACGTACGTCTTTCTCACATATAGTTCTTCTAACAATCATTTTCTTTATCAAGTAATTTAACTTATTTGAAACCTTTTTAAAAAATGTTTCTATAACACATTTATTACATATTGATTATAACTTAGCTAAAGAAACTTAAAACTTATACCATAGTAATTATAGTAACCAGTTAATACTTTGTTTAAGTACTTGGTTATATTACTTTTTCATTAAACTTTGCACATTTTTTATTTTACTACGCCTTTTTATTTCTAAATATTCATTTTTCAACTTATTGTCTTTCGTAATGCAATTATTTCATCTTTAGAAAGATTTCTTTCTAGTCCCTTCTTCATATCCTATTTTACAACCTTTAAAACACCTCTACTAGTATATATTAAAAATTTACATTCTTGTCTTTGCATTTGTACATTACTATCTGCCTTAAATATGAACAAATTAGTTTCCACTTGATAATGTAACGTAACTCAATATTATTGATATTATCTTAATTTATATCACACCTGTACCAAAAAAATGTCACAGGTTCAATTCTTAAATCACATTTAACGACTTTGATCTCATGAATTAGTACAAGTTTTCAACCTGATTTACTGATTAAATCTATCCCCAACTACATATAATTAATGCTTACTATTGCACCACAAATCTTCTCTTATTATTAAAGTAATTGTATCAAATTTCTTATGAAAAGTCATTACACTTTAGTAAAAAAAAAGAAAATATTTACTTTTCCAAACAAATCTAATAAAAAACATTTCTTAAATATAATCCTTCTGGATTAGCAGTCTTACCAGCCCTCGTCCTATCTTCACTATTTAAAATATCAATAATTTCTTCACTTCTTCTTTTTCCTTCTCCAATTTCAATTAAAGTACCTACTATATTACGTACCATATATCTCATAAAGCCAGTACCAATAAAAACTAAAGTAATTTTATTTACATCTTTTAAATCTCTAATTACATTCGTTTGAGATAAGGTTCTAACATAATCTTCTTTTTCTTCATCTGTTTTGGTAAAAGATTTAAAGCTATGAGTACCTTCTAAGTATTTCATTGCTCTTTGCATTTCCACTACATCTAATTTACTACTATGTTGATAAACATATTTTCTTTCTAATGGATTATATTCCCCCATATTGATTAAATAGATATATTCCTTACCAGTTGCGTCATATCTAGCATGAAAATTTTCTGATACCTCACTGATTGATTTAATATAAATATCATCAGGTAACATAGAATTCATACTATGAAGTAATTTATCCACATCAATTTCTACCTCTAAATCAAAGTGACCTTTCTGATTCATAGCGTGAACGCCAGCATCTGTCCTACCAGATGCAACTACACTAACTTTATTATCCCCATTTATTTTTTTTAAAACACTCTCTAACTCTCCTTGTACAGTTCTACCTTTAGGTTGTTTTTGATAACCCTTAAAATCACTTCCATCATAAGAAAATGTCATAAAATATCTCATTTCACATACTACCTCTTTCAATTTGATTATACCAGTCCACTAGTATTCCCTTTTAATACTTAAAATTATTGTATCAACTTTAACTAAAATATTCAATAAGTAATTACAAATTTTACAATAATAGTAACTAAAAGAAATAAATATTTTAGATGATTTTTTAAATTATATGATGTAAATAAAAGTTATATTAAAATAAGCAAATAATTTTGTATTATTTGAGACTACTAAAAAAGTTTACAAATACTTACGTAAACTTTTTCACTTTCTTAATTAAATATTTTTTCCTCATATTATTTTTTCTTTGCATCCATCCAATTCTTACCATCGACAATTCTAGACACTAACATTGAAGAACTAGTATCCCCTACAACATTAAGCATTGTTGCTTGTGGATCAATAATAGTTGCAATGATCGTTAAAATTGGCAAAGCACTCATAGGATACCCTAACATGCTAATAATTAATGTCTCAGATATCGTTCCTCCCCCAATAGGTACGGCAGTGATTAATAAATTAGCGAGTAATGCTACGACTAAAATTTTTCCAATGCCAACAACGCCAGTGATATCAGTACCAAACAAACATACTAGGAACATAATTTTAAATACACTCCCAATAATAGAACCATCTTTATGAAAACTAGTACCTAATGGAATAATCGTTTCAGCAATATCATCTGAAACTCCAATTTTTTTAGCACTCGTGATATTGACAGGAATACATGCTGCTGAAGAACACGTTGCTAATGAAGTTGCGGTAGCAGGTATTACATTTTTCCAAAAAGCTTTTACCCCTCTTTTACCACCAGATAAATAAGCATAAAATGTATATACCACCAAATAGAAAGCAATAGAAACCACAGTATATAACACAAATGTTTTCAAATACCCCACAGCGATACTTGCACCAAATGTTCCCACTAATGATGCCATATAGCATCCTAGACCAATAGGTGCGTAGTAACTAATTAAATCTACTAGACTTAAAACAACATGATTAAATGATACTAAAATCTTTAATGCCTCTTCGCCTTTAGCTTTCGATTTTCTAATCGCAAGACCAAATAAAATAGAAAACACAACAATCGCGATTACATTATTTTTAGATAATATTGCTTGAAAATCATCTACACTAATTACTTGTACTGTTCGATCCAATAAATTTAATTCTTGTAAATCTTCTCCAGATTCACTAGAATCATTTAATAAAGATTCTTGAATTATTTTACTATCTTTTTGACTTACTAAATCAACAGAATAGGTACTGACTAAACCAACTATCACAGAAACAATTGATGTAAACAAGAAAACTAAAATAATACTTTTCATAATCTGGGATAATCTTTTAGGTTCTCGCATTTTGGCAATTGAAGTTGTAATTGTTAAAAATAACAATGGAACAATGATTACAAACAATAAATTCAAAAAGAGATCTCCTAATGGTTTTAAACAATTCGCACTTTCTCCAAAGACAAGTCCAATAATCACTCCAATTATAATCGCTACTACTAAAATGATAGTAGCCTTATAATTTTTCAAAAACTTCTTCATAAAAATCCTCCTCTACTAACATTATAGTATGAACCAGCTAAAAATACCACTTTCTAAAATCCACATAATTTTATACAATTACTCATAAAATACCCAAAACATGTTATAATTAAGAAAAGGAGAAAAAAATGAATAAAAAATTTCTTAAAATGAATGATAATAATAATCAACTATCACTAGGTAACTTTAGCAGAGTCATCAAAGAACAATCACTAAACAAAACTTTTGCTGGACAATCAGAAATATTTTGTACATTATTTGATTTGGATACAGTCAATGACTCTACCATTAACAATTATTGTATTGGGGCAAGACCTATAGGAAATGATTATAAAGAAAAATATTATAAATACAGAAATAATTATCAAAAAGATAAATCTTTTATGATAGAGATTATTTTAAATATAACTTCTATTCTAGATGGTTATATTTATACAAATGAATACCAGACAATAACTTTTCTAAATAGCAATCAGAATCTAAAGAAAGTTTGTCAAACTTTATATAATATTGCTAAAAATGATTCTACAGTTCCAACTAAATTCACTAAAAAAATTTATACTTTTTTAGAAGAAAATAAGTACTATGAAAGTCTTGTCGAGATAGTGTTTTACATCGTATTAGAAAAAAGACAACCTATTTACATTGAATCAATAGTTAATGATACTATTGAAAATATTTTAAACAATACTAATATCTCAATAAATGATCTAGAAAATTTTTTGATTCTTCAATTTAGAGATGGAATAAACTATAGTTATGCTTTAAAAAAACTAGCCAAAGAAAAAAATCCTTATGCTTGTTTTGAATTAGGAATGATGGAATATAATGGAGAAATAACGGGGAGTTCAAGATATAATAAAAGTTATGAATACTTTCAAGTAGCAGCATCTTACAATCATCCTAGAGCAAATTACCTAATCGCTAAACTACTATTAGATAAAAGAATTGGTACTTATTCAAAAAAAGATCTTGATTTAGCGTATCATCATCTCCAAATAGCAGTTAATCTTGGCAGTATTGCTGCTTTAAACGTTTTAGGTTTATTTTACTTAAACATTAAAAAAGATGAGGAAATAGCTATTAGTTATTTTAAGCAAGCTATTCAAAAAAATTATGTATATGCTTACAATAACTTAGGAAAAATATCTGAAAATAAAAAAAATTATCAAGAAGCTTTCTTTTACTATTTAAAAAGTGCAAACTTGGAAGAAAGTTGGGCATGTAACAAAGTAGGAGAAATGTACCGTATTGGAATAGGTACAGAGAAAGATGATAAAAAAGCCTATTATTATTATAATTTAGCTAAGGAAGTTCCCCAAAAATTAATTAATCCTTGGTCAAAATATAATCTAGCCAAATACTTTTATTTGAATGGAAATTATGAGGCCAACATCGAGCAAAATAAACCATTAGCGATTAAATTATTAAAAGAAGCATCCGATCAAAACTTATTAGATGCAACTATAGAACTTCTTTATTTTTATACAGATAAATATTTTAAAGAAAGAACAGAAGTCGGATTAATTACTATAAATAAATTAATAGAAAAAATAGAAAAACACCCAAATTACAATGAACACTCCAAAAAAATAATAGAAGAAACAATCTTGAATATAAAAAAATCTAGTAAAATAGATAAACAAATATTTAAACCTTAATTTTTTATGATAAAAAAAGACACCCAAAGGATATCTAAACTCGTCCATTAATTAAATGAATATTATCTAAAAGGACACCTGTACCTTCAGCAACACAAGTTAAAGGACTTTCGGCGATAAAGACAGGTACTTTTAATTCTTGTGATAAAAGTTGACTAAAACCATCGACCATACTTCCACCACCAGTTAAAACAATTCCTTTGTCAATGATGTCAGCAGACAATTCTGGTGGAGTCTGTTCTAATATTCCCTTGGCGGCATGAACGATAGTATAAATACTCTCACGTAATGCCTCTTCGACTTCATCACTAGTAATCGTGATGGAGTGAGGTAATCCCGTAACTAAATCACGACCACGTACTTCCATCTTCTCATTTCTAGAGCCAGGGAAAACAGTTCCTATTGTCATCTTTATATCCTCAGCAGTTCTATCCCCAACGAGCAACTTATATTTATCTTTAATATACTTTACAATATCATTATCGAAAGCATTTCCCGCAATTCGAATCGAAGCACTATTCACAATACCTCCAAGTGATAAAATTGCAATATCAGTAGTACCACCACCGATATCAATCACCATATTACCACTGGGTTTAGAAATATCCATCCCTGCTCCAATTGCTGCTACTTTAGGTTCTTCTTCCAAAAATACTTTTTTTGCTCCAGTTCTTTCAGCTGCTTCCACAATAGCATTTTTTTCTACTTGAGTGATATTAGAAGGACAACAAATTAAGATTCTAGGACGGGAAAAGAAACTCTTACCATTTACTTTTTTAATAAAGTAATTAAGCATTACTTCTGTTGTTTCAAAATCAGCAATAACTCCATCTTTCATTGGACGAATTGCTGCTACCTGACCTGGTGTTCTACCTAACATTTCCCTAGCTTCTGTACCAACTGCTAAAGGTTTTTTGGTATCTAAATCAATTGCTACTACACTAGGTTCATTTAACACAATACCTTGTCCTTTAATGTAAATTAGTACGTTTGCTGTTCCTAAATCTATTCCAATGTCTTTATTAAACATAATATCACCATCCTAATCA
>CAYOCA010000052.1:0-8656 GCA_964402345.1 uncultured Muribaculaceae bacterium
TGGTAATAATATTACCATGATTGGTATTAATTTATTCATTATGTTCTTGTTCTATAATAATTGTTTATAATTAAGTTAAATTTGAAATTTGAGGAGTGTAATCATGGAATTTGGTAGTAAAGTACAAATGTTAAGAAAAAATCATAATTTGTCTCAAGAGACTTTAGCGGTAATTTTAAATATTAATCGTAATTATTTATCTAGGATTGAAACTGGAAAGTCAGAACCTTCCTTATCTGTAATTCGTAATATTGCAGAATATTTTAAAGTGGATGTAGCGAGTTTAATGGATATTCAAAGGAATGAGGGAAGTTCTGAAGATAAAATTCAGCAAATTACTGAAGGTTGTCATTATTTGATAGATAATGATTTAGATTTTATTGTTCGTGTTATTTCTATTATGAGGGAAGAATATGTAAAAAAAGAATTTAAAGAAAATTAATAGTTATTAAATGACATCATTTTTTAGAGAAAAGAAGGATATTTTTGACTAATCCTTCTTTTCTTGATAATCCCATAAAAATTAAAATGAATATTTATAAAGAATACCTTATGATAATTATATAAGATAAAATGATAATTGTAATTCTTCATATAAAAGGCTAAAGATTAGAATTGAAATTTTTAGTAATCAATATTATAATTGTTATGTATTTTTAAGGAGGTGCTTATGATGTTGTTAAGTCAAGATTGGAAAGATTATGTTTGTTTAGCTAGTGGAGATGGAGAAAAAATTGAGAAATGGGGAAATGTTATTTTGAGAAGGCCTGACCCACAGATCATTTGGAATAAATCTAATAGCGATCTTTGGAATACTTGGGATGGAATGTATCACCGTAGTAATAAAGGTGGTGGAAGTTGGGAATTTAAACATCATTTACCAGAATCATGGGTTTTAACTTATAAAGATTTACGATTTAAGGTTAGTCCCACAAATTTTAAACACACAGGTATTTTTCCAGAACAAGCAGTTAATTGGGATTATGTGATGGAACAGATTTATCATTCCACGAAGAAAGAATTTCGAGTTTTAAATTTATTTGCTTACACAGGTTGTGCAACAATGGCAGCAGCAAAAGCGGGAGCAACTGAGGTCGTACATGTTGACGCATCTAAGGGAATGGTAGAATGGGCAAAGGAAAATCGTGATTTATGTGGTCTTGAGGAATCTAAAATTCGCTTTATTGTAGATGATGTGATAAAATTTTTGGAAAGAGAAAAACGTAGAGGTAGAACCTATCAGGGAATTATTATGGATCCACCTAGTTATGGTCGGGGTCCTAAAGGTGAAGTTTGGAGATTAGAGGATAATTTGCAAGAATTATTAGACAAAGCAAAAGATGTATTAGATGAAGATTATTCTTTCTTATTGATTAATTCTTATACTACTGGGGTATCACCTACTTCTTTAAAAAATATTTTAAGTTTAACTTTTCAAGGAAATAATGTAGAAACGGGAGAAATTGGATTACCAATTCATGAGAATCAATTGGTACTTCCATGTGGAATTTATGGACGAGTTACCAAAAATTAATATATTATTTGAAGATAATCACTTGTTAGTGGTGGAAAAACCCGTTAATATTCCAGTTTGTGAAGATGAATCTGGAGATATGGATTTGTTAAATATATTGAAAAGGTATTTAAAAGAAAAGTATCAGAAATCTGGAAATGTTTATTTGGGATTAGTCCATCGATTAGATCGTCCAGTTGGTGGTGTGATGGTATTTGCAAAAACTAGTAAGGCTTCTAGTAGATTGAGTAAGCAAGTGCAGGAACATAAACTAGAAAAGATTTATTATGCTGTTATCTGTGGGAAAGTTTTAGATAGTGGCGAGTATGTTGATTATTTAGTAAAGAATTCAAAGAAAAATATGTCTTATGTCACAGATTGTGAACATGGAAAAATCGCCAGGTTACATTACAAAAGAATTGCTTATCATGATAGTTTTAGTTTAGTTGAAATTCAGTTGGAAACTGGAAGAAGTCATCAAATTCGTGTACAATTTTCTGCTCATGGTTTTCCACTAATCGGGGATGCAAAATATAATCCTAATTATGACAAGAAAACTAATATTGCTTTATTTGCTAAAAAGTTAAGTTTTTATCACCCTATTACAAAAGAAAAGTTAAGTTTTGAATTAGAATTACCAAAAAGATACCCATTTAATTTGTTTTAGGGTATCTTTTGATATGTATTAATTATTTACTTATAATTATAAAATAGATCATTTATTGATTTATTTTTTTGATTTTATATAGTTTACTATTACATTTGCTGTTTCTTCTGTTCCAATTGATGAATCAATCATTAAGTCATAGTTTTTGTAATCTCCCCATGTATTTCCTGAAATCATTTTGTAATAATTTGCTCTATTTTTATTAGATTTGTTCATGTTTTTAACAGCATCTTTTTCGGTATCTTTATACATTTCTTGTAATTTTTTTATTTTATATTCATCACTAGCATAAATGAATATTCTTACTAAATTTTTATTATCTCTTAAAATATAATCAGATGCTCTACCAACAATTACACAAGAACCTTGACTAGCAATTTTCTTGATGATTTTATCTTGGGCTTCAATGGCATATTTAACTGGTGAAGTAGTTAAATATAAATCATGTAAAGCGTCATTATTACTATTTATTTTGGAAATAAACTCTTTATCTAAACCACTTTCTTTGGCAGCTAAGGCAGTCATTTCTTTATAATAATATGGGATATTTAATTTTTGTGCGACTAACTCTCCAATATATTTTCCAGCTGAACCATGTTCTCGAGCAATAGTGATAATAAAACCTGGTTTAGACTTTTGGATAATTGTTGTTTCAATTGAACTTTTTTCGGGATTTTTTAACTTTTTAAAAAATAATATTACAAGTGTTCCTGAAATTATCATTCCCAATAAATCAGCGATTGGAGCTGCATATAAAGGACCTGTTACTCCTAAATAATTAGGTAATATTATTACTAATGGTACAAAGAATACTATATCACGTGATAAAGATACAATAGCTGCTTTTAAGGGTTCGCCTACGGCTTGGAAGAAGATAGAAATTACTTTTATTAAACATGTAAGACATACTAGCATTAAGAAAATTCTAAATGTTTTTACAGCGAATTCCATATATAGTGCATCTGATGTTCCAAATAATTTAATTACAAATTCTGGACATAATTCAAAAATTAAAGTTGAAATAATTCCTACAGCAACTGTTGAAAAAACTACTAACTTAAATGTTTCTTTGACTCTATCATACTTTTTGGCACCGTAATTAAATCCTAGAATAGGTTGTGCTCCTAAGATAATACCAACTACAATATTAATTACAATGCTAAATACTTTCATACAAATACCTATGGTTGCAATGGGAATATCTGCTCCATATTTACTTTCGGCTCCGTATTTAGCTAACATAATATTACAAACTAGAGAAATTGCTACAATAGACATTTGAGTTATAAAGGTAGAGACTCCTAATTTTATAATATTATTGAATACTTTGAAGTTCATTTTAAAACTTTCTTTACTTAATTTAAAAGTTTTACTTCTAAAGAAATATACTAAAGATAAAATAAATGAGGCAATTTGACCTATAATAGTTGCCCAAGCTGCACCTTTAATCCCCATATTAAATACAAATATAAATAATGGATCTAATATAATATTTATAATTGCACCAAGTAAAGTTGCTGCCATTGAAAATTTTGGAGATCCATCTGCTCGAATTACGCTATTTACCGAATTAGCTAACATGTAGAATGGTATTCCTATTAAAATAATTTTAAAATAATCTCTTGCTAGTTGAATGGTTCCTGCACTTGCACCAAACCCGTATAAAAGATTATCCATAAATAAATATCCTAATAGCATAAATATAATACTGATGATAAAAGAGATTAAAATACTGTTACCTATTGCCTTATGGGCGTTCTGGGTATCTTTTCTTCCTTGACATAGTGATAAATAAGCTGCAGATCCATCGCCGAAGCACCAAGCGAATGCTACTGCAATAATCGTTATTGGGTATACTACTGTTGTAGCAGCATTTCCCAAATAACCAATACTACTATTCCCAACAAATATTTGATCTACTATATTATATAATGAACTAATAAGTAAGGATAAAATACAAGGAATAGAGAAATTAAATAGTAATTTAGAAACTTTTTCTTGTCCTAAATATTGATTGTCATTTTGATTTTCCATTTTTTATTCTCCTTTCTGGTAAATCAACCTCTGCTTTATTTTAGAGCAAAAAAAATTAGCATAAAAATGTCTATTTTTTACGCTAATAAAGCTGGGTCTGACTTGCTAATTATACAATATTCCTTATTTTTTTTCAAGAAGAAAATTTTGTGAATTTATTGGTTAATAAATTTTTTTAGCATTCTATTTTTTATCATTTTTTATTAGTTTTTATTGCTATTTTTTTAAATTTCACTATAATAGCATTTTGTGAAAGAAGGGAAAAAGATGTCGACTTTAAATGCAGATTTAAATAGAGCTAATAGATTAATTCAATATGGTGGTTCTGGGTATGAAAATTTTGAAAGGATTTATCCTTTTTCTAATGAAAATCTCGTTGGTTTAGTTTCAAACTTAAATTTTAGAAATAAGGATTGTTTAACTGTACTAGGTGGTTCTGATTTAGTATTTGATATGTTTTTAAATGGAGCAAAGTCAATTACAACATTTGATAAGAATCCATTGACAAAGTATTATTTTTATTTAAAAAGAGCTGCTCTTCTTGCTAATTTAACTTTAGAAGAATATTTAAAATTTTTTTGTTATCGTGATTTTGGAGAATTAGATAATATGGAGGCTTTCAATGAAAAAATTTTTTCTAAGATAGTCCCTTATTTAGATGGGGATTATTATCAATTCTGGTCTACTTTGTTTGAATATTATTCTCCTTCAAAGATACGTCATTGTCAAGATGGTAGTATATTTTCTTATGACGAGTTAAAATATACTGTTTTACAGAATACAATTAATTATTTGAATGATAAAAATTATGATTTATTAAAAGAAAGAGCAAAGAATCTAGATATTTCTTTTCTTCATAGTGATATTAATAATTTACTTGAAAAATTACAACAAAATTATGATGTTATGTATTTTTCTAATATTATACAGTACGTTGATATAATGTATTCTAACGATTTAGTTTCTTCTTATCCAAAAAACAAACAACTATCATTAAAAGAAAGACAAATTTTTAAATTAGAAAAATATAAAGAGTTAATGCATGGCTTGAGTGATAAATTAAATGAGGAAGGTATAATGATTATTGGATATCTTTATACATGGGAAGAAAATAATGAAAATGTTGCAATTTTTAATTCTAACGTTCGAGAAAAGATTTTTTCTCAAGATGAATTTAACTATTTATTGTTCCAGGCAATGGAAGAAATAGAAGATAAAGTATTACATGGATTTGGTATACCTAAAGAAGATGCTGGGTTAATCTATACGAAAAAAAAGATAGTCTTTTGATATCTTTTTTTTATTTATTTGTTTTTAAAACTTTTACACTATTTACAATCAATTGATACTGGTCGAATCTTTTCTCGATACGTCCAAAAACTCTGATGATATCTTTTTTCTTAATGTTATTATATTGCTTATAAGTTTTAGGAAACATGATTAAAGAAATCTGTCCATATTCATCGGAGGCTGTGATGAATGCCATGATATCATTTTTTTTGGTAGTGATTTCTTTTAGATGATCGATTGCTAAAACTAAAGATACTGCTTTATCGAAATATTGACTAATGATGCGAGTATCAATATCACCAGTTCGTTTATAAACGTTTGTAGGATGACTGCTTAAATAAAATCCAAAAGTTTTAAGTTGATTATCAATGATTTCTTCTTGAGTATAGTTAGG
Source organism: uncultured Muribaculaceae bacterium (assembly GCA_964402345.1). Taxonomy (GTDB): domain Bacteria; phylum Bacillota_I; class Bacilli_A; order RF39; family UBA660; genus RUG11198. The sequence continues at coordinate 5,899 of CAYOCA010000052.1, forward strand.
AAATGGTACTAAACTTGGAACAGATATCTCTATCATACCTGCATCTTTTACTAAATCAACATAATTAATAATACTGTCTAAATTATTGATTAAAGTGGGTTCATTCTCCCCAAACTGATTGAAACAACCAGCTTGGATTAGAGAAGTTATGACTTTTTTGTTAACACTGATAGAATAATTCCTGATGACAAAATCAACAAAATCTTGGTAAGGTTTTTCTTTTCTATTGCTAATGATTTCTTTTGAAACAGATGTTCCTATATTAGAAATAATCGATAATGGACAACGAACGCTCCCTTTTAGTACTTCATATTTGTCGGTACTTTCATTGATATCAGGTGGTAATATTTTAATATTATGTTGTTTTAATTCAGCTAAATAAATTTTTGTTTTGGTATCATTACCTATAACATTATTTAAAATGGCAGTTTCGAAGTATTGGAAAAAATATGTTTTTAAAAATGCCATTTTGTAAGCAACGGTAGCATAACCAACAGAATGAGATTTATTGAATCCATAGTTAGCAAATTTTAAGATTAAATTGTATAGTAATTCGGCATTTTCTTTGGAATAACCATTTTGAATGCTTCTTTCTATGAATTTTGGTTTTTCTTGAAGTAATATTTCCTCTTTCTTTTTAGAAATAGCTCTTCTTAAAATATCTGCTTCCCCTAGTGTGTATCCAGCAATTGTTCTGGCGATTTCTAAAATTTGTTCTTGATAGATAATAATCCCATAAGTAGATTTTAAAATTGGTTCTAGAGCTGGTACTAGATACTCGACTGGTTCTAATCCTGATTTTCTTCTAATATAATTATCAATAAATTCCATGGCTCCAGGACGATAAAGAGCGATAGCGGCAACTAAATCTTCAAATGAAGATACTTGAAATTTTTCTAGGAAACGTCTCATTCCAAAAGACTCAAATTGAAAGATACCATCTGTTTTGGTAGTTCGAAACACTTCTAAAGTTTTTTGATCATCTATGGGAATATTAGAAAAAGTAATGTTGAGATTTTCATGAATTTTTATATTAGTAATGACTTCTTGAATTAAAGTTAAGTTAGATATTCCTAAAAAGTCCATTTTTAATAGTCCTAAAGGTTCTAGATAATTCATGGAATAAGCAGTTGTATAGATTCCCCGATTGTTCTTGTATAAAGGTACTGTTTCATCTATGTTGATTCTACTCATGACAATACCAGAGGCATGAACACCAATATTTCGTGGAAGTCCTTCTAAATGTCTTGATATGTCAAATAAACGTTGATATTTGGAATTACTGTCAATGAGACGTTTAAATTTGACACTGGTATTGTAGGTTTCTAAAAGGGTTTCTTTTGAGGAAAGTTCTTTTGTTAGTTCGTCAGTATCTGAAGGAGATATTTCTAAAATTCTTGCGACATCTCTTACTACTTGTTTGGCAGCTAGAGTGTCAAAAGTAATAATTCCAGCAACTTTTTTTTCACCATATTTTTCTATTACATAGTTCATTACATCCTGTCTTTTTTCACTGTCAAAGTCGACATCAATATCGGGCATAGTAACTCTTTCTGGATTTAAGAAACGTTCAAATAACAAGTCGTATTTTAAAGGGTCAATATCAATAATTCCTAAAGTGTAACTGACAAGACTTCCAGCAGCTGATCCACGTCCTGGACCTACTAAAATGTTGTTCTGTTTAGCGTATTTGACATAGTCCCATACTACTAAGAAGTAATTGCAAAAATTCATTTCTTTTATTATAGATAATTCATAATTTAATCTTTTTTGATAATTTTCCGGAACTTGATTTTTTAGTCTCCTTTGTAATCCTTTGTTACATAAATATTTTAGATATTCATAAGCATCTATGGTTTCATCATAAACTGGTAATAAATCTTTGGTATAAGATATTTCAACATTACATAAATCAACAATAGTTTTTGTTGTATGAATATCGATTTCGTTTGTTAATTCTTTTACTTCTTCTTTAGTTAATAGGTGTTGTCCTTGATGAGTATTTAAAACATATTCTCCTAATACTTTTAATTCTTTTATCATATATAAATAATCTAAGTATTTATAATCATCTTTTTTTAAATAAGAAACATTATTAATTAAAACTTTGTCCTCTGTTATTTTATCTCTTTCCTCTTTAGTAGTGTAACCAATATAATGATTAGAGTAGATGTTATAGATATCTTCTTGATAGCTATTATATGGTAAAATTAATAAAACATCATCTTTATATTGGATTAAATCTTCTTGAGTAAGAGGTCTTTCTGATATTAGAGTAGCAAGCTTAATTAAATTTTTATATCCATGATTATTCATAGCGTATAATAAGATGCTCTTTTCTTCTATATGTAGTTCTATACCAATAATGGGTTTGATATTGTTTTTTTTACATTCTTGATAAAAAAGAGGAACACCGAACATGTTATTGTTATCAGTAATCGCTAGTGAATTATAACCTAAAGAAGCAGCATAGGAGACTAATTTAGGAATTTCGTTTAGACTTTGAAGAATAGAATAGCAAGTTTTAACTTGTAAAGCGGTATAATTCATTAGTATCACCTCCTTATTTTATTTAAGATAATTTATAATAGTTTTCATTTTAATATTAGTAGTTTTCTGAAAACTGCTATTTTTATTCAATCAATTGTTTTAATATATCATCTAATTTTATTATACACCTTTTTAAACATTTTTCATATTTTTGATGCTTTTTAAATAAAAAGTTGTGTTCAACTTTATGACTGATGTTGATATTCCG
>CAYOCA010000053.1:0-8563 GCA_964402345.1 uncultured Muribaculaceae bacterium
ACTAGAAAATAACAAAAAATAACGTTTACGACACGTACAATTTTTTTGAGAATTTCCACCATATTTTCTTGTTATAAAAAAAAATATATGATATAATGGCTAATATAATAGGAGGAGAATAAAATGGGAAACAAGACAATTACTTTAATAGATGGATATAAAGAAATAGGAGAAGTAGAACTAATATGTGCATTTGAGGTACCAGAATTATCAGGAAAATATATCATTTATACAAAGAATGAAAAAGACCGTACTGGTAACACAATAATTTATTCTGGAAAAATAGTTACTATTGATCATAAACAATTTTTAGAAAATATTAAGGAAGGGACAGAATGGGAACGTTTAAAAGGTATCATGAAAGCAATGGCAAGATACAGTCTAGAAGGTGAAAAGAATGTATAATAATAAGGTAAGAAATATTGAACTTCCAGAAAATCTATTTTCTAATTTGGGAGAAATAAAAAGTAAAAAAGAAGCAATACCACCACAACAAATAGTAACAATATCCAAAAAAAATTCTAAAAATGAAACTACAGAAAATACTCCTAAATTAACAAATTATGCACATAAAAAAGAATATCGAAATCGAATGAATAAAATGTATGAAGATTTAAAAGATATTAATCCCATTGATAATGAAATTGATGATATTCTATATTACAATAATTATTTAGAAAAAGGAATCGTTATAAAACCCAAAATTTCTTCTCTAAAACAATTTTGGACAGAATATCGTCTCATTAATAATGAAAAGACAAATCTAAAAGAGAAAAATAAAACACCATTAAATGATTTCGATAAATTATTTGAAGCATTATCTTTAAGGGTCTCAGAAATCAATAAATATATTGAAGAATTAAAAGAAATGCGTACAAATATTGATATATCAAATAATAAGTTAGAAGAGGATAAAGAAAAGTTATCCGAAGAGCGTCAAAAATTTTTGCATTATAAACAAGAAGAGGAAAAGAAAATAAAAGTTGAAAAAGAAAATTTAAAAATTAACTTTGATAGATTGCAAACTATTATTGATGATTTAGATAAAAAGTTAACCAGTATTGATAATTAAGTTCAGCAATGAACTTTTTTTAATCTTTTCATTTTAGTTGTTTTTTGATATACTGTTAATAGAAAAAAATAAAAAGGAGACTAAGCTTATGGAAAATAAAGAATTAAAAAAAATAGATGCCTATTTTAGGGCAGCAAATTATTTATCAGCAGGTCAATTATATTTATTAGATAATCCTTTATTAAAAAGGAAACTAACTCTAAAAGACATTAAACCAAATGTAGTAGGACATTGGGGAACTGCTCCAGGACAAAATTTCATCTATGTTCACTTAAATAGAGTAATAAAAAAATATAATTTGAACATGATTTACATTTCAGGACCAGGACATGGTGGACAAGCAGTAGTTTCTAATACTTATCTAGAAGGAAGTTACAGCGAGGTCTACCCAAATATTACCCAAGATGAAGAGGGTTTAAAAAAACTTTTTAAACAATTTTCTTTTCCTGGTGGTATCTCCTCTCATGCAGCACCGGAAACACCAGGATCCATCAATGAAGGTGGAGAACTAGGTTATAGTTTAGCCCATGCTTATGGAGCTGTCCTAGATAATCCAACCTTAATTGCAGCTTGTGTTATTGGAGATGGGGAATTAGAAACAGGTCCTTTAGCAGCATCTCTTCAGATTAATAAAATAATGAACCCTAAAACCGATGGAGTCGTATTACCAATTTTACACTTGAATGGTTATAAAATTGCTAATCCTACAGTTTTTTCGAGAATTAGTGATATGGAATTAGATGATTTCTTTCGTGGTAGTGGCTATCTTCCATTTTATGTAGAAGGAGATAATCCTCTCATTATGCATAAAAAGATGGCTGATACATTAGATGAAGTTATTGAAAAAATTAAAGATATCAAATATAAAAAGTCAACAAAAAGACCTATGTGGCCAATGATTATTTTAAGAACTCCCAAAGGTTGGACTGGTCCACAAGAAGTAGAGGGAAAAGAAATAGAGGGAACATTTAGAGCACATCAAGTACCAATTGTTGTAAATGAAGATCACAAAGAAAACCTAGAATTATTAGAGTCATGGCTAAAAAGTTATCGACCAGAAGAACTATTTGATAAAAATGGAACTCTCATAAAAGAATTACAGGAATTAGCTCCAATAGGTAATCAAAGAATGGGCTCTAATCCTAATGCTAATGGAGGGGTATTATTAAAAGAACTTAATTTACCAGATTTTAGAGAGTATGGTATAAAAATAACCGAACATGGTAAAACACAAGCTCAAGATATGATGGAATTAGGAAAGTACATTAAAGATATAATTAAATTAAATAAAGATAAAAATAATTTTAAAATATTTGCTCCTGATGAAACATTATCTAATCGTTTAAATTATGTTTTTGAAGAAACTTCACGTAAATGGAATGGTATCAAAAAAGAAAATGATGAATTTTTAGACGCAAATGGCGTCGTAATTGATTCAATTCTATCAGAGCACGTTTGCGAAGGAATGTTAGAAGGTTATCTTTTAACCGGTAGGCATGGTTTCTTCACAAGTTATGAAGCATTTATTAGAATTGTAGATTCTATGGCAAGTCAACATGCGAAATGGTTAAAAGTATGTAAACAATTACCATGGAGACAAAAAATTTCTTCTCTAAATTATCTATTAACTTCTCATGTTTGGCAACAAGACCATAATGGCTATACTCACCAAGATCCCGGATTTTTAAATCATTTAGTTACTAAAAAAGCTGATATTGTAAGAATTTATTTACCACCAGACACTAACTGTTTACTATCTTGTTTTAACCATTGTATAAAAAGTAAGGACTATATAAATGTTATCATCGCTTCTAAGCTTCCACGTCCTCAATGGTTAAGTATGGAAGAAGCTGTAATTCACTGTACACAAGGAATTGGAATCTGGAAATGGGCCAGTAATGATGTAAATGCTGAACCAGATATTGTAATGGCGTGTTGTGGAGATACTCCGACACTAGAAACACTAGCGGCAACTTCTATATTAAGGGAGTATTTCCCTGAATTGAAAATAAGGGTAATTAATGTTGTGGATTTAATGCGTTTGCAGTCTAATATGGAACATCCTCACGGATTAAGTGATGATGATTATGATGCCTTATTTACAAAGGATAAACCTATTATCTTCGCTTTCCATGGCTACCCTCACTTAATTCACCAATTAACCTATAAAAGACATAATATGAACCTACATGTTCATGGCTATAAAGAAGAAGGAACAATCACTACTAGGTTCGATATGTGTGTTCAAAATGAAATAGATCGTTACCATTTAGTTTTAGCGGCATTAAAAAGATTACCACAACTAGGTAATCGTGGAGCAATGTTAAATCAAATGTGTAAAGATAAATTAGTGATTCATAAGCAATACATATATGAATATGGACAAGATTTACCAGAAATTCAAAATTGGGAATGGAAAGATTAATAGATAAAAAAGAATAAAACAGGAGTTGAAGTGAAAAATGAGACTAATCTATCAAGAAAATTCTATTCCAGTAACCATCACCCACAATGTAACATTTATGAAATATCAATTTCAAAAACTTTATTATGCTATAGTCATAAAAAACTGCAACCGTTATAGTTCAATTGGAAATAAGCAAAGAATTGATGTGGTAATGACAGATGATGACTTAAATATTCTTTCTATTAAAAGGGAAATGCATGAGAATACCGTTTATGAAAACAAGAAAGCAACCACGACGATTTTACTACCAATGAATTATTTTAATGAATTACAAATCAATACAAAATTTGTAATGAAAGATAAAAAGTAATAATATAAAATACTGGTAACCCAAATCAGTATTTTTTTGTTAGGTAATAAGTAATTTTAGCACCATTAGATAACCCTAAAATATATTAAGAACTAACCGTTGATGTTAAATTTATTTAAAACAATTTAACATAATTTAACATATTTATAATTATTAATTGACATCGACTATATAAAAATGTATAATTGAAAACGTTAGTTACCTTACAAAAAGGAGGTAGTGAAATTGGATAAAACCATAATTTTTGAAATAAAAATTCTAGATAATATGATTATAAGAAAAATTATAATGAATGCTAAAACAGAAAAAATTCCTTATGTCTTGTCTCCAATTCAAACAAGAATTATGCATTATTTATTTGAAAATTCTAATCGACCAATTTATCAAAGAGATATTGAAAAAGTGATTCAAGCAAGACGATCTACCACATCTGGTATTTTAAACACTATGGAAAAAAATAAATTAATAATAAGAGAAGTAAGCAAAAAAGACGCTAGAACAAAGCAGATTTTTTTAACATCTCATAGCAACAAAATTTGCCATCAATTGATTGATAAGAAAGAAAAATTTGAAGTACAACTAAAAGAGGGAATTACATCAGAAGAACTAGACACCTTCTTTAAGGTAACTGAAAAAATAAAACAAAATATAAACAATATGTAATAATTACATATATTATTTAAGGTAACTATCAAAAAGGAAAGGAAGATAATATGTTAAAACTATTAAAGAATATAAACAAAAAGGAATGGTTGATAATCATCTTGTGTTTTGCATTAATTGTAGGGCAAGTTTGGTTAGAATTAAAAATGCCTGACTATATGTCTGAAATAACTGTATTAGTTCAAAGTGAAGGAAGTGACATTCGCGATATCATCATAAATGGCGCTTATATGCTTGGATGTGCATTAGGTAGTTTACTATCAGCTATAATTACAGGTTACTTTATTTCAAACATTTCTGCATCTTTTTCTATGAAAATCAGAAAAAAATTATTTGACAAAGTAGAAAATCTTGCAATGCAGGAAGTAAAACAATTTTCTACTAGTAGTTTAATTACTAGAACAACTAATGATATTACTCAAATTCAAATGTTGATATCTATGGGACTGCAATTACTAATAAAAGCACCAATTACTGCAATTTGGGCAATTACCAAAATTTTAAATAAAAGCGTTGAATGGAGTATTATCACTGCTTTAGCTGTAGCTATTTTGTTAACTACCATTGGAACGCTTATGGCAATTGTAATGCCAAGATTTAAAATCGTTCAAAAATTAACAGATAAAATCAATGGTGTAACAAGAGAAAACTTAACCGGAATTCGTGTCGTAAGAGCATTTAATGCTGAAAAATATCAAGAAGATAAATTTGAAGATGTTAATACTAAACTTACGAATCAACAACTATTCAATCAAAAAGCTTTTGCTATTTTATCACCAATCATGTATTTAGTAATGTACTTTTTAACTCTAGCTATTTATTTCATTGGAGCGTACCTTATTAAAGACGCTATGATGGCTGATAAATTAACGTTATTTGGAGATATGGTGGTATTTAGCTCATATGCGATGCAAATCATTATGTCTTTCTTAATGCTCGCTATGATCTTTATGATGTTTCCACGTGCTAGTGTTTCAGCAAACCGTATTAATGAAGTATTAGATACTAAGATAAGCATTGAAGATGGAGAAATAACTGAAGATATTACCGAAGAAAGAGGTACAGTTGAATTTAAAAATGTTTCTTTCAAATACCCTGACGCTAAAGAATATTTATTAAGAAACATTTCTTTTAAAGCAAAAAAAGGAGAGACAGTCGCTTTTATAGGATCCACCGGTAGTGGTAAATCTACTTTAATCAATTTAATTCCTAGATTTTATGATGCAACTGAAGGTAGTGTTCTAGTAGATGGAGTTGATGTAAAAAAATACAGTCAAGAATTTTTACATAATAAAATAGGTTACGTTCCTCAAAAAGCTGTCATGTTTAATGGAACAGTAAATTCCAATGTCTCTTATGGCGATAATGGTCAAGAGGAATTAACTTCCAAGCAAATTAAAAAAGCTATTGAAGTTGCCCAAGGAAAAGAATTTGTTGAAAAAATGGATGATAAATATGATACCCATATCGCTAGTGGAGGAACTAACGTATCAGGTGGACAAAAACAACGTTTAGCTATTGCTCGTGCTATTGCTCGTGATCCAGAAATTTATATCTTTGATGATTCCTTCTCAGCATTGGATTATAAAACAGATGCTCTTTTAAGAAAAGCATTAAAAGAGTATACCAAAGATGCTACTAATATTATTGTTGCTCAAAGAATTGGAACCATCATGAATGCTGACAAAATCATTGTTTTAGATGATGGAGTTTGTGTTGGAATAGGAACCCATAAAGAATTACTAAAGAAGTGTAAAGTCTATAAACAAATAGCTTTATCCCAATTATCAAAGGAGGAATTAGAAAATGCCTAATGACAATCGAACAAGAAAAAGTCCTCCTCGAAGAGGACCTGGTATGGGATCTGCCCCTGCCGAAAAAGCGAAAGACTTTAAAGGTGCAGTTAAAAGATTATTTTTAGAGTTAAAAGATTTTAGGTTTTTAATTGTTGTTGCTTTATTTCTAGCAGCACTAGGTTCAGTTCTTTCGATTATTGCACCAGACCATTTATCTGAGTTAACCGATAAAATTTCCGAAGGATTAGTAATTAACACCAAAAATTTTGAAGAAATTAATCAAACAATTACCAATTCTTTTGATGAATCACAATTAAAAACAAAAATACCCGCCATTTTATCTATTAAACTTGATGAAGAATCAATCCAAAAAGTAATGACTTCTGAAGTAATTTCTGAAAATGAGAAACAACAATTTCAAACACTATTAAGTTTTCTTCAAACAGAAGAAGGACAAAAGAATTTAATAAGTAATTTAAGTGCATTATCAGAGGAAACATTATTTATTCTTTTGCCAACTTCAAACTATCAAGGTACAGAAATTTCTACTGAAGATAAAATTCAATTTTTAAAAAGCCTTAATTCCCTTACCACTCAAGAAGATGATAAAACAATAATCATTCCAGAAAGTATTCAAACTATTTTATTTACAGAGTTTACTATTGATGGTCAAAAAATTTCTTCAGAGGATCAAGCAGCATATATTTCTGTTTTAAGTGTTTTACCTGATAATGCAACGACTCAAGAGTTATACAGTAAATTAGATGAATTACCATCTAGTATTAAAAAAGTTATCAAACCAACGATGGATATGAAAGCAATTAAAAATATCGCCCTATTTTTAACTATTCTTTACTTGTGTAGTGCTTTATTTACTTACATTGAGTCAATCTCTATGACCAATGTCGCTAATAAATTTGCTAAAAAACTAAGAAGTAATATTTCTTATAAAATCAACAAACTACCTCTTAAATACTTTGATAAACATCAATCAGGAGATATTTTGTCTAGGGTAACAAACGATGTCGATACAATTGCCCAATCCATGAATCAATCTTTATCTACCTTAGTTAGTGCTATAACTTTATTTGTTGGAACAATCATTATGATGTTTGTTACAAATTGGATTATGGCTATCACGGCAATTGTATCTAGTTTACTTGGGTTTGTGTTTATGTTTGTCATTTTAGGAAAATCCCAAAAATATTTTGTCGCAAGACAAGAAGAATTAGGAAATTTGAATAGTCATATTGAAGAAGTCTACTCGGGATTAAATGTAGTGAAAGCATATAATGGAAAAAAAGAGTCAGATCAGAAATTTGATGAATTAAATAAAAAAGTATATGAATGTAATCGAAAAAGTCAATTCTTATCTGGATTAATGCATCCAATGATGGGCTTTATTGGAAATTTTGGTTACGTTGCAGTATGTATTGTTGGAGCACTTCTTACAATGAATGATTTGACTACATTTGGAGTTATTGTTGCCTTCATCATGTACGTAAGATTATTCACATCTCCTTTATCGCAAATAGCTCAAGCAATGACATCTTTGCAATCCACTGCAGCTGCTAGTGAAAGGGTATTTGAATTTTTAGATGAAGAAGAAATGTCAAGTCAGAAAGAAGTAAAAAAGTCATTAAACAAAAATAAAGTAAAAGGGAAAATAGAATTTGATCATGTTGTATTTCAATATGATGGTAATGATACCCCAACTATTAAAAACTTCAGTGCTATAGCGATGCCAGGACAAAAAATAGCTATTGTTGGTCCAACTGGAGCTGGAAAAACAACTATGGTAAATCTTTTAATGAAATTTTATGAAATTAATTCAGGTGATATCAAAATTGATGATGTTTCTACAAAAGATTTAACTAGAGAAAATATTCATGATTTGTTCACGATGGTTTTACAAGACACTTGGTTATTCAATGGTACTATTAAAGAAAATATTATTTATAACCGAAAAAATGTCTCTAATAAAAAAGTAGAAGAAGTTTGTGAAACAGTAGGAATTAGTCACTTCATTAATACTCTTTCACATGGATATGATTCTATTATTTCCGATAATGATAGTGTTTCAGCAGGGCAAAGGCAATTAATTACGATTGCTAGAGGAATGATAGAGGATGCTCCATTTCTAATATTAGACGAAGCTACTTCAAATGTAGATACTAGAACTGAGGAATTAGTTCAACAGGCTATGGATAAATTAACAGAAGGAAGAACATCATTTATTATTGCACATAGATTAT
>CAYOCA010000054.1:0-8514 GCA_964402345.1 uncultured Muribaculaceae bacterium
CTTTTTAGTGCGGTTGAGTAAACAACTCGAGGTCTTTAAAACAAATAGAATTTTACCATAAAAATATACTCAAGTCAAATAAATTTAATAGACTTTATCCTAAAACTAGAAAAAAAGATCAAAACATGATAATATATAATTGCAATAAATAAAAGTAAATTTCAAAATTTATCAGCTATAGAAAAAGATACAACAGAATGCTTTTTAAAGATTAAAACTGCAATAAACATATAACAAATTTCAGAAAAAAAGATTTTCTATTCTCTTATTTTACATATAAAAAAGAAAAAGAAATATAATCATAATAGGTAGGTGAATAACTATGTTATCAAAAACAAAAATTTTTCTAGTTGGTATTTTACTTCTAATACTAGTAGGAGTAGTAGGAATTTCTTTAAAAGATCAAAAAGAAACTTTAGTAACAAGTGAATTAGAAGCCATTGTCGTATCTAAAAGTGATTCTGAATTAACTGTTCAAGATTGTAATCATATTATTTATACATTTCAAATAAAGAATGAAGACGTTGATGTGGGTTCTAATATCTTGTTAAAATATACTGGTTTATTAGACAAAAATACCCAATGGCAAGATAGTACTATTGTCGATTTACAAATAGTAGCAGAAGTAACAGATGAATTTGGAGTTCCATTAGAATGGAAAGATAATGGTATATTTAGTAATTATTACGTACTTGCGAATAACAAACTAAAAACAATGTCATTGGATGAAAAAATTGGTCAAATTCTTTTAGTCCGTTATCCGGATAATAATGCCGTAGAACTTTTAAATCAATATCATTTTGCTGGATATGTATTTTACGAAAAAGATTTTAAAGATAAAACTGAAAAAGAAGTGCAAAACATGATAAATAAATTACAAAATGCCTCTACCATTCCACTTTTAACTGCTGTAGATGAAGAAGGAGGAACCGTTGTCAGAGTTAGTAGTAATTCTAATTTAGTTGCATCTCCTTTTAAATCTCCTAGAGAATTATATTTATCTGGCGGTTTTAGTAGCATCACTCAAGACACAATTACTAAAAGTAGAGTCTTAAAAAACTTAGGTTTAAACTTAAATTTAGCACCTGTAGTAGATGTCTCAACAAACTCTAGTGATTATATGTATGCTAGAACCCTAGGTGAAGATACCACCTTAACATCTACTTATGCGAAAACAGTAATTCAAGCAAGTCATGGAACAGGAGTTTCTTATACATTAAAACATTTTCCTGGGTATGGAAATAATGCTGATACTCACACTACTAGCGCCACTGATAGTCGAAGTTATGAAGATATTGTAAATAACGATTTACCACCATTTACTGCTGGTATTGCTGCTGGTGCAGAAGCCGTATTAGTCAGTCACAATACTGTAACTAGCATTGATTCTGAAAATCCAGCTTCCCTTTCTCCCGCCGTTCATAATTTATTGAGAAATGAACTTGGTTTTACAGGCGTTATCATTACCGATGATTTAAGTATGGGAGCAGTATCCTCTATTGATAATGCAACAGTAAAAGCTGTTTTAGCAGGAAATGATCTTATCATTACAACAGACTATGAAGAAAGTGTCAACTCTATTAAAACAGCTACTTATGATGGAACAATCAGCGAAGCTCTTATTGATAAACTTGCTTTTCGCATCTTAGCTTGGAAATATTATAAAGGATTAATGTTAGAAGGAAAATAAGAGAAGATGAACTCCAATTTTTGCCATTGGTAATTCATCTTCTTTAACTTTCTTTTGTTGAATTAATAATATCATTAATCACATAACTTGCACATAATAATCCACTTGTAGCTGGGACAAATATCATCGAAGGAATATCTCCTGTAAATTTACTATTCTGTTCTTTGGAATAAACAACGGGAACTTCTTTTTTTAGACGCTGATCTTTTAAATATTTACGGATTCTCCTCGCGATGGGATCATAACTAGTATTTCTAATATCTGTTATCTCTAACTTACTTAAATAAAACTTATTTCCAGTTCCCATACTTGAAATAATTTTTCTATTGTTTTCTAAACATTGTTTAATTAATTCTTCTTTTACTAAAACAGTATCACAAGCATCAATTAAATAATCAAAATGATATTGAAACAACTCTTTTATATTATCTTTATCTAATTTCCAATCTAAAATCATTACCTCGCAATTAGGATTAATACTTAAAACTCTTAATTTTGCTTCTTCTGTTTTATGATGATTAATATTATTTGAATTAGTAATGATTTGTCGGTTTAAATTGCTTATATCAATCGTATCATAGTCGATTAAAATAAATTTTTTAATTCCAGTTCTAACAAGTGACTCCACCACGTAGCCACCTACTCCACCTAAACCAACAATCGCAACCGTCGTTGACTCTATTTTTTTAAAGTTATCTTCTCCAATTAATTTAATTACCCGATTAAACATAAAAATATCACTCCATTAAAAAAATAAGATATTCTCTTATTTTCTAATTTAATTATCCCAAAGAGCCGACTCATTGAAAGATAAAACCATGCGCGTATACCACATGGCGGGTAAAATCGCACATATTACTTAGGATCCTTAAAAAAAGATTTTAAGTATTCAACACATAATACGTTATAAATTCCCTTATATATCTTTAGTTGGTTTTATACAATATGATGTCGTACCCTCTAGGTATTTTCAGTATAACATATAAAATCTTGATTATCTATATTTTTAACTATTTGTTACTTTTAAATTGTTATTTTTTCTTTTTTATCCAATATATAATTAGATACCATTCAAAGTAAATAAACAAAAGAAGTAAAATCCATATTAACACTGTATTTAAAATACCACTAGAATAAGTATCTATAACTGCTTCTAAAGAAGAAGGAATGTATCTTGATACAAAAGATGTAAACTCTTCTATCCCTAAAAGACTAGCTAATTTATGGATTAAACGGAAAAATATTTCTATAATTCCCAAAAAATAAACAACACTTTTAAAATCTTTAAAAAATAAACCGACAATAATAATCGCTATTACTAATATAATTAATATTACATCCATTAGTACACCTCTACTCTTGTCTCATTATAACATGTAATAACTATTTTATACAAGTATATTTTTGATTTTATTTAACCAGAAAAAAACAGAAGATTTTTTAAACTCCTGCTCCATAGACACTATAAAGAAATTTTCCTAACTCCACACTGGCAATAGTAACGCCAACTAAAATAACGACAAGGATGAGTAAATTAGCAAATCCTTTACTTCCACTTCTTCCTTCATCTACAGAATCTTCAGATTCCACTTTTTCACTTCTTTCATCAGGAATAGGATTAAATGTGGTAGTACCCTCTAGTTCTACATTGGAAACAGGTTTTGGTACATCCACATTAGAGTGATTCTCTTCTTCATTAGAAGTCGCAACCGAAGGAGTATACCCAGAAGGAGATGAAACTACATTTGAAGTATTGGATGCAACAGGCGTTCCAAACAAATCCACCCCACCACTAGCAGGAGATTCATTTTCAGAAGGAACTACTGGTGTTTCAACCTTTGGAACATCAGGTACTACTGGTTCAGCAGGTATACTTGGTGAAACAGCATCAAAAATATTATTTGGAATTACTGTCTCTTGTTTAGGTACAGATGTAGAAACATCTGGTACTTCACTAACATTACTAGCTATATCAAATGGATTTCCGTTCATAAAAGGATTTTTTTCTTCCTTTTTAGGTGAGAATTCCTGATAATCCAATCCCTCTACAAAATTAGGCATCTGCTCCTCAAGCCATTCTACAAATTTTTTATCTTCTTCCGTTTTCTCTACCATAATAATTTTTTGATCAATTTTTTGCTTTTCCACACCAGCATCCGTTAATTTTTTATATAATTCACTTGTAATTGCCCCAATTTTCTTAGTTTCATCAAACATCTTTTGCTTGTCTCCACTTATTACAGTATTTTTCAACAATTCTTCTGAAAACATTGGTAAAACTAATATTCCACTGGCATATTTACTTAATATACTTTCATATTCTCCACTAACCTCATCAATTAAATCTTGTTTGGTTTTACTTCCACCACTCACTGCATCAAATAAACTTTTCATATGTAAATCTACTAACATATTATAAGTACCAGTTTCATTTTTAGGAAGTACTACACAATACTGTCCTGTAGTAGTACTATTCATAGTATATATTACAAACATATCAGTTTCATAAAAATTAATAGCACCATCTAATGTCATCTTAAACACCTCTTTCTAATCTACAACAATTATAATATAGAACTTTTAAAAATTCAAGTATCTACTTGAAAAAATATCTAAATTATAGTATAATGCAAATATTGGTGGGAAACTTTTATTAAATTTTATATTATTTTTTGAATCGGTTTTTAAAAAGAAAAAGAAAGGAAGTATAATGAAAGAAGAAGCAACCCAAGTCTTCGCTCTAGGAGGACTAGGCGAAGTCGGAAAAAACATGTATTGTGTTAGTCACAAAGATGAAATTATTATTGTCGACTCTGGTGTCATGTTTCCAGAAGATGATTTACTAGGAATTGATTATGTAATTCCAGATTACACTTATTTAAAAGAAAATGAAAACAAAATTAAAGCATTACTTATTACGCATGGTCATGAAGATCACATTGGTAGTATTCCTTTTTTACTACAAACAGTGAATATTCCAAGAATTTATGCACCTGCTCAAGCAAAAGCTTTAATTGATAAAAAATTAGAAGAAAAAAATATAAAATATAAAAATATGATTATTTATAATGAAAATACCAAAATAAAAACTAAATACTTTAATATAGAATTTTTTAGAACTACCCACTCTATTCCAGATTCACATGGAATAGCTATCCATAGTCCAAATGGAACAATTGTCATGACTGGTGACTTTAAAATGGATTTAACCCCAATTGGACCTATGTCAAATATTCATAAAATGGCTAGAATTGGAGAACAAGGTGTAAAATTATTAATGAGTGATTCGACAAATGCAACTGTCAAAGGTACTTCTGTTAGTGAATCAATTGTTGATGAAAACTTAAATGAAATATTTGATAATGAAAAAGATAATCGAATTATTTTAGCGACATTTGCATCTAACATTTATCGTTTAAAACACATCATTGAAATATGTAGAACTCATAAAAGAAAAGTAGCTTTATTTGGAAGAAGTATGGACACTTCGATTGAAATTGCTATAAAATGTGGTTACATTAAAGATAAAAAAATTATTATTACACCTGAAGAGGCTAATCGATTAAAACCTTCTCAAATATGCTTGTTATGTACAGGTAGTCAAGGAGAACCTTTAGCGGCTTTATCTAGAATTGCAAATGGTAGTCATAAACAAATTAAATTAATGCCCAATGACATTGTTATTTTCTCCTCATCTCCAATACCAGGAAATGGAGCATCAATCGCGAATACAATCAACAAATTATATCTAAAAGGTGTAAAAGTATATACAAATGGGACGAATGAAATACATTCATCAGGACACGCTAATCAAGATGAATTGAAATTGATGATTCGTTTATTTAAACCAGAATATTTTGCTCCATATCATGGAGAATATAGAATGTTAAAAGAACACTGTGATTTAGCTGTATTATGCGACGTTCCTAAAGAAAACACCTTTATCTTAGAAAATGGCGATGTATTAAATATTACTAAAAATAAAATAACTAAAGGTGGTAAAGTACCTGCTGAAGATATTTATGTAGATGGATCTCGTGTAGGTGATGTTGGAAGTATGGTAATAAAAGATCGTAAATTAATGTCAACTAATGGTATTTTAGTAATTATTGCGAATATTGATATTGCAAATAAAAAATTATTAACAAGACCAATGGTTACAACACGTGGATACATTTTAGTGAATGAAAATGAGGTTTTAATTAGACAAATTGAAAAAAATGCTGAAGCAATTATTGAAAAAAAATTGAAGCATAAGATGGTTAATTACAATGACATAAAAAATGAGCTAATTAATGGATTAATGCCATTTTTAGCAGAAAAAACAGGACGTGTTCCAATTATCTTACCAATTATTATGAGTATTAAAAATTATTCAAAAGAAGAAAAAGTAACTGAAAAATAGGATTGTTCTATTGAGAATATCCTATTTTTATTTGATATAAATATTTTTCATTATGTTTAATTAAATTATCAAAAATTACACAATATAAAAAGAAGCATAATCTACTTCTTTGTTTCATAATAATAATGCATTTCTTTTAAGTGACTTAATACTTCTTCTAGTTCATCAACCTCTACATTACTATCTAAGCATTCACCAACTAGAAAAATTAACTCACTTAAATTAGAACATTCCTGATAATTAATTCCAAATCTATCTAATACTTCTACGTCATACCTAGATAGTAAAAAACCCTTTCCACTATCATAAGATAAATACTTTGTATAATCTTCTTTTATCACAATACTCCTTCTGTTATAAAACTATAAGTAAGAATCTCATCATAATAAACCTTATCAGCAGGTTGTATTTTAAATTCAAATACTCTATGATCATTTATTTCATAAATTCCTAAATTGTAAAAACGATATTCATTATCTTCAGTATAGTCTAACTGATTTAATTCATATTTTTCTTCATCTAAATAAACATAATATTCATCTGAAAATTTATTAATTTTTAGTAATAAATTAACTTTTACATCCCTATTTGTACCAGTAATAACCGTAATTTCTTTATAATCTCCTTTATTTGAAATATCAACAGAAGCATTAACAACTTGAAGTAATTCTTGCTCTTTTAACTGGTAACGCTCACTAGCGCGAACACAAATTGGTACAATAATAATTAACAGTAACGTTAATGATAAGATTTCTATTACTAATCTTTTAATTTCTCTATCTTCCATATTCAATTCCCCCTGAATTGGTTTTATATTTTACTACTGATTAACAATTATGTCAAGAAAAATTTGTAATAATGTTAGTCTTTTCGATAACAAATAATAATTAAAAATGTCAGTAACTTTTATTAAAAAATTATCCTATATTCATTGATCAAATAAAAATTTTAATTTTAAATATAATATCTAAACGTCTTAAAACAACTTATTTGTTAATTTTTTTTAATAATTGATATACATTTTTGTCAGCAAGGCAAAAAAATTGGTCATTTTTTAGAATATACCTTACAAAATCACTTGTCTTAACGATTTTTTTTATGTTATCTAAATTTGTTTCAAATATTATTTCTTTTTTTGGAGGATTAGGGTAATTAATCATTCTACCAAAACGAAATGATTCAATGTCTTTTGGAAAATCAAAAATTAGAAATCTTTTGTTAGTTATGATTATTGAAACTGGAATTACCTCTTCTTTTAACCACAATAAAGATTCATCACTTATTAATTCTATCTTTTCATTCTTTTGTAATTCAAACTCATACATAATAATTGCAGTCTAGTAGACGCGCTTCGACACACCTCTCTTTCTCTTTTAGTGAGAGGAAGTTCATAAGTCCATCTCCCCTCACAAAAACCGTATGTGCAACACTATCGCATATGGCTCTTCATATAATTTTTAAATATCTTAACCTCATATATCTTTGTATATTTTGGGTGTTGCTTCTTAAACTCTTGATAGTATAATTAAATATTTAATATAACTTATAGCATTCCATTTATCCCATACTAATTAAACAGATCAATCAATTTCCTATTTAGTCTTTCAATTAAATTAATTAGCACAATGTGTTTATTATTATTACTCTTTTTGATTATAGACTTATTCTTTAACTTAATTTTATAAGTAGTCTCTTTTTGTTAACAATGAAAGTAATTTATGAAATATAGAATTAAAAAAGAGAATTAGTTTTATGCAAATTAATCTTAAAAAATTTATACCTATTATAAAAAAACTATCACAATTAACACTATAATCAAACATTACTATACCCTATAACTAATAAAACAACTATAAATAATTTTTAATAAAATACCAAAATAACGTTATTACACCTACAATAGTAAACATAACAGGAAATACTTTAATCTTAATTCTATAAATATACCTATCAAAGAAAAATAATATAATACATATCCACCACAAAATAAAGGTTGGATTAGTATTAAAAGCCAATTCAATTTTTCCTGTCAAAAAATAAAATGTCGCATGAGTTAAACCACATCCCGGACAATTAAAACCAGTTATTGCTTTAAAAGGACAAACAGTTCCAAAAACAATCTGCATAAATAAACAATATACCAACAATAAAATTATTGCAAATCTCATTTCATATAAATCTTTCTTTATCATAACAAAAAGAAATTTATGACTTTCATAAACTCTTTACTAATATAAACTTGTACTTGTAGTTTTTGTTGCTACTAAAGCAAAAATAATAGCAACTAATATGGCAGAAATAATTATAAAGCAAAAATAAGATCTTGCAAAATTTTTTAAGTTAACATTTCTCGTCCCTCCAAACGAAAATACTAACAAAAGAATAAAACCAACACATGGAATAGAAAATAAAATTTCAT
>CAYOCA010000055.1:0-8448 GCA_964402345.1 uncultured Muribaculaceae bacterium
ATACCACGAGTTCTTTCTTTTTTGTTGTAAATTCCAAAACATTTTTACACTATCAGAGTTTAAGGTACTTTGAAAAAGTATCTTTTATTATGTTATAATTGTAACAAGTGGTGATAATATGGAATTAATTAACTTAGTTAAAAAATTAATAGATTCTAAACGTGAAGATGATTATTGGAATTTTAAAGAAGAATGGCATTCAAATAAGGCTGACTTGTTACATGATATTATTTGTTTAGCTAATAATCGTGTTAATAGAGATGCATATTTAATTATAGGAGTTAGAGATAAGACCTATGAAATAATTGGTGTAGAGTGTGATAAAAATAGAAAAAATCAACGACAAATAATGATTTATAAAATCAAGTTAAGTGTTTAAATATCTATAGTGGTAATTTATAATTTTATAAAAAAATAATTTAAACATATACTTAATTAGGTGAAGTATATGAGACAGTATAAAACATTTATGTTAGTATTATTCTTTTTGAGTATTTTTTGCCTTTCAAAAGTAAATGCAATAGTAAATGATTACACTTTATTAGGAAAAACTTTTTATTTAGATGCTGGACACGGTGGAAGAGACAGCGGAGCTATTTCTAGTAGTTTTTTAGAAAAAGATATGAATTTATTGTTAGTAAAAAAATTAGAAAGTACTTTAATCAGTAAAGGTGCTGTTGTATACCTAACTAGAGATGGAGATTATGATTTAGCAAATAGTACTATAAATCGTAAAAGAAACGATTTATACAACCGAGTAAAATTAATCAATAATTCTAACTGTGATATGTATGTATCGATGCATCTAAACTCTAGTACCAGTAGCAAATGGAATGGAATACAAATTTTTTATAGTAATGTTGTGAAAGAAAACCAAGTTTTAGCTGAAACAATTACAAGTACCATGAGTGAAAATATGAAAAATATAAGAGATGCTAAAAAAGAAAACGGTTATTACATGTATTCCAAAATAAAAGTACCTGGTGTTTTGATCGAAGCCGGATTTATCAGCAACGCTAATGACAACTACAAAATTAGACAACCAGAATATCAAGACACTTTAATCAATAATATTGTAAAAGGTATCGAAAATTATTTTGCGATTAAATAAAATGGTGGTATAATGATAATTAGGGTGAATGATATGGAGAAAGTTTATTTAAAATATGATGATGTAAGACCATGTGTAGAATGTGATTATGGATTTGTGAAAGAAATTGTTTTTTTAGGATTTCTATATCCTTTTAAAAAAGGGGATTTAAGATTCTTTTCTATTATATTAGCGTTACAACTATCGGTTTGTATTTTAATCATTATCTTAGTTCCTGTACCTGCTTTATTTAGACTATTATTATGTCTTTTTATGATCTTTATAATTAACTTGTTATTTGCATTCAATTATAATATCCTTGTAATTGAAAGACTCCTAAAAGAAGGCTACTATCCTATGGATTATAATTCTTCAGATAAACTAATCAAAAAAGGAATATACTTTAAACTTCAGTAAAGTACATTCCTTTTTATATATCTTTTTTTAAAAGAATTGTATCCACTCTAGAAAAATTATTTTTTTCATATAACATATGAGCGTAAACTCGATTCTTGTTAGAAGTCATATTAATAAAATCAATTCCTTTTTCCGCTAAATATTGAATACATCCTTTCAAAAGAAAATCCCCATATCCTTGATTGCGATAATCTTCTTGAATACAAAAATTATTTATCATCGCGATTTTTTTATTATCAAAAACATTATTCCAACAATCAATTTGAGCAATACCAATTAGTTTTTCCCCAAAATAAAGTCCTAAAATCGTCCCAAGTAATTCAATATCTGTAGAAATATACTCCTTATGAAAACTTTCACAGTACAATTTTTTAGCTCTCTCAAAATCCTTTTCTGGTAATTCTTTTATAAACATACTACTGACCTCTTTCTAAAATTCAAAATATTGAAGTTTTAAGTCTTCTTGACAAGGTCTACCTGTCGCAAAAGATAAATCTTGAAATATCTCCTTTAATTTCTTTTGATCTAATTTTTTCTTTTCTAACATTTCAGTAACAATTTTAATGGTCTTAACTGATTCAGCAGTTGCACTACGATATAAATCAATAAATGATGTTGTAAATGTTTCTTCCTTATTCCAAGGTAAACACCAAGTATGATGTTCTAAATTCAAGTAACTAGTATTTTTCCATTCTAGGTTATGAAATGAAAGAACATTAAAAGGAACGGAATAGGGTGGAGTAACTTTACTTAATAATGAATAAATTTTCTTTTTCCAACCATATGGATCATAATTTACATAATGAAAAAATAACTTCATATAAAAAATACTTCTTAGGTAAATAGGCACTATATTAGAAAGTGAATAAATTTTTTCGATGCTTTCTTTGATTACTCCTTGTAAAGAAGGAGAAAAACTATTTACGTCAAATAAATTCTGATAAACTCTATATTGAGATGGATCTATATGTTCTTTTTCCCAAATAAAATACATATCAATCATATATTCTATTTTTTGATGAATTCCATTATAATGATAAGTACTTTTCTCTTTCTTATCAAATTTTCCTGATTTATAATAAATATAGGGATGAGTATAATAATCCAAATAATAATGACAAATATAACCATATAAATAAGACATTACTTCTCCATCATTTATTAAATTATTTTTATAAATATATTGAATAGTAGAAAGAAAGAAATCTCTTGTTTGAAAGTGGTGCATCATCCCTTGAATTTTTCCCACCTCTTTAGCCTTTTTACCTAAAAAGAAATGATAGAACATAAACGGATCAGATCCTTGACAAAATAGTTTAAAATATTCTCGACTATTTTTAATTTTTTCTTGACAAGAGTTTGGTAATCTTTGATAAACATCTAATCCAAAATAAATATGTGTCATAGAACTTGGCATCATCTCATCTCCTTTTAGCAATTCTTTTCATTTGAAAAAGAGTATCTAGTACTCTACAATTTAAAATCATTAAAATCATCATCTGACATATCTTTACGATCAAAAAACAATTTTTCTTTATATTTACAAATCTTTGCTACTATATTTGTTGGAAATAACGTTACTAATTTATTGTATTCAGCAATATTTTTATTATAATAATCGCGATCGATTGTTAAAGTATCATCTAACTCTTCAATTTTTTTGGAAATAGAAATAATATCTTCATTTTCCTTTAATTCTTGATACTTTTCTTTTAAGGCAATAAAGTTATTATTTGCTTCTATTAACTTTCGATCCAAATCAAAATTAGATATTTTTCTTGTTCTTAATCGCACAATTTCTTCAAACATCTTTTTATCTAACTCTTTATTAATTTTTTCATTTCCCTTGATAAGAGAAACACATTTATTAATATTATCGTACTTTTCTCTAAGATTATTATCTATTACTGATTCTACTTCGTTAATCCGTATCACATAATCCTGTAATTTATTATAAAGCATAATATATATTCCCATAATAAAACATATCACAATAATGATTCCTAATAAAATTAACATTAAAGCATCCATGTTTCACACTCCTTACTACTCATTATAGCAAACAATTAAGACTTTATCAATTTATCCAGAGTAGATTTTACAAGTATTTACATTAAATAAAAAAACATAGATATAACTCTATATTTAGTTAGCAGGTAAATAAAATTCTTTTTTATAATTAATTGGTTCTTCAAACGTTACAAAATCTAAATAAATCATTAAAACTAGATACCATTCTCCAGTATTTGGGTTTGATACAATAATATGATCTTTTCCAGATTGTTCAATAATTCCATCAAACACCCGATCTTGCCATTCAATAGATCCTGGTACAGTAACGTGGAATCGGGCTTTTTTTCCTCGGTTTAATCGCAAAATATTTTCAATATAAGATTGTTCATCTGGAACTAAACCACTGTTGTACATAGCATTTGGATTTTGTGTATTATCATAAATATTCACGTTTGGTTGTTGCCCTGTTAATGGGTTGGTTGTATTATTTGACATCATTGGATTTTGATAATAACCATTATTCATTTTATCATCCTTTCATTTTCTAATTAAATATATGCAAGGAGTCTAGTAATTATTAATGAAATTTACTTCATTTAATATACTTGAAATTTTTTTAATAAAATGTTTTTTTAATTCTATAAAAATTAATAGATGGTGTATTAAATAATCTAAAGTTAATTGAGTCTACTCCAATTCCATTAGAGATAAAAATATCGGTATTATTAATTTTATAATATAACTCATCATATTTTTTAGCACCTATTGGTAATAAAATCTTTTTAAGAAAAGGTACGTTAACAGAACCATTTAAGGAGTGACCTGATACTATTAAGGAGCAACCTGGACATTGTTCTAATATAGTATCAATATAATCTGGTTCATGAATTAACATGATTTTATAGTCTATTTCTTCATGCTCCTTAAAATATTCCATTACCTTACTAATATCAGCCTTCTTTTGATTATAACTTTCTAATCCTCCAATAAAAATCTGATCATTTTTCTCATTATGAATAATGGTATAACTATTCTTTAATAAAGTAAAATTACTTTGAATATAAATATTTTGAATTACCTCTTCTTGTCTAGAATCACAATCTCCTAAAATAGCATAATTTCCATAAGTAGATTCTATTTTAGCAAGTTCATCAATTAAAAAATTAATATCTTGATTAGTAATATCATAATCGTTATCTAATATATCTCCTGTAAATAAAACTAAATCTGGTTTTAATCTATTGATTTCCTTGATTAAATCTTTAATCCTTTGTTCCGTAATTACTTTCTTATAATGTAAATCAGAAAAATGTACTATCTTTAACCCATCATAACTTTCTACTATATTGGTGTAAACTGTAATATCATTTGTTTTTAGCCCTATAGTTCCTATAAATCTACTATAAAGTAATGTTCCTAATAAAATAATTAATAAAAATAAAATTATATATAATGTTTTTTTCATATGATCACCTATAACAAATATAAAACAAGAGCTAAAGTATTATGGAAACAGTGAACAGTAATACTAGAAAAAATGTTATTTGTTTTTTGATATAATAGAGCAAATACAAAGCCTAAAGAACAATAGGGAATAAGATATAATAAATCAAGGGTACAATTTATGGAAGAAAGAACATGAAGTCCTCCAAAAATTAATCCCGAAACGAGCACATAAAGATATTTATTTTGGAATGCTTCTTTTATACTTTTTCGAAATATAATTTCTTCTGTTAAAGGTGCATAAATCATTAATTCAAACGCCATGTACCAAGGAGCAATATCAATAAGACTTCTAACAGCCTCTTCATTTTCTGCTAAATTTCCTTTAGTTACAATAGCAATAATATAATTACTAATTAACATAATGAATAATCCAACTGCCCAATAACGAAGAGATGTCCTAAGATTATTTTTTAAATTTTTACCAAAGTAATCTTGAAAATTTTTCTTTATTTCTTT
Source organism: uncultured Muribaculaceae bacterium (assembly GCA_964402345.1). Lineage (GTDB taxonomy): Bacteria > Bacillota_I > Bacilli_A > RF39 > UBA660 > RUG11198. The sequence continues at coordinate 5,483 of CAYOCA010000055.1, forward strand.
TCGGTAAATACAGATAAGAAGCAAAATGAATAGTAAATCGTTTATCATTAAATAAATTATTTTTTGAATTTCATTTAAGTGACTGTAATCTATTCCTAAAATAGTTAAAATAATGAGGGGAATATAACCCCATATTAGTAGTAGAAAAATAAGTCCTAAAGAAACCATAAATTTTATAATTTTTTGTTCGATTTTATCGAATGTATTAGATAGAGTTTTATTATCGTCATCTTTAGTAAATTCCTTAAAATTTTTAAATTTAATTTTATTTCTTCTCATTTTCCGTAATCACCTCTTACATTTATTATAGCATAAAGACTAAATAAATAGGTTATTATTTTTATACTACACATTATTTCCTTTGTAAATGTTTGTCAAGAATAAATCTTTTTTCTTCTTGCTATTTGTGATACAATAAACAAAGAAAGAGGGATTAGATGAAAATAAGTTCTATTGCAGTAGGAAATTTAAAAGCTAACTGTTATCTTTTAGAAAAAGAAAATCAATGTTTATTAATAGATCCAGGAGATGATTATGAAAAAATATTAAAATTTATTCAAAATAAAAATGTTATTGGTATTTTGATTACTCATAGTCATTTTGACCATATCGCGAGTGTTAGAAAGTTAGTAGATCAGTTTGGATATTTAGTATATAACTATAATAATTTAAAAGTTGGAACAAATAAAATTGGAAATTTTACTTTTGAAGTAATTGAAACATTTGGACATACGATGGACTCTCTTAGTTTTTATTTTAGAGAAGAAAAAAAGATGTTTACGGGAGACTTTTTATTTTCTAAAACTATAGGTAGATGTGATTTTATTGAAAGTAATCCTCAGGAAATGATAAAAAGTATTCAAAAAATAAAAAAATATGATCAAGATATTGAAATTTATCCAGGACATGGTAAGACTACTACTTTAAAAAAAGAATTACAATATAACCCATATTTTAAAATATAGAAGGTGTAAAAATGAACAATGAAATTAAAGTTGAAAATATTCTTGTTAGATTATCAAAATCTACCTTTAGAAATCGTTTTCATTTAACTAAAAAAGAGATTCAGTACATTCAAGAAAAAGGTCTTGATAAAATAGAAGAACACGCGAAAGATTTTATTAAAAAAAGACTCGCGCCTGCTATAATTTTAAATGATGGCAAACAAACTCCCATGCGAGGACATCCTGTTTTTATTGCTGAACACGCGACTGCTACTTGTTGTCGTGGTTGTTTAGCAAAATGGCATGGTATTTCAGCAGGAAGAGATTTAACTCAATCTGAATTTGATTATATTATTGAAGTAATTATGACTTGGATTAAAAAGGAATATGAATAAAAAACATTGTAGTTTATGAAACTAAAATTTGAAAGAAAGATAAGTAATAACTAAAAAGTATTACGAGGTGTAAGAATGATAAATGAAGATAAACATTATATGAAATTAGCTCTTTTTGAAGCTCAAAAAGCATATCAGTTAAATGAAGTTCCAATTGGTTGTATCATTGTAAAAAACAATCAAGTTTTAGCTAAAACTTATAATAAGAAAACTTTAGATAATGTTGCTACTTATCATGCAGAAGTTTTAGCGATTGAAGAAGCATGTCGTAAATTAAATACATGGTATTTAGATGGTTGTACACTATATACGACTGTTGAACCTTGTATGATGTGTACTGGAGCAATTATACAATCAAGAATATCGAAAGTAGTATATGGTACTCAAAATGAAGCATTTGGTTATTTAGGTAAAGTAAAAAAAATTAAGATTGAAATTGTATCAGGGGTATTAAAAGAAGAGTGTCAAAGTATTTTAAGTGCTTTTTTTAAAGAAAAACGAATAAAAAATTAACAAAAGAAGGGAAGTTGATAAAATGAAAGAAATAATATCATTATTAATTAATCAACAAAAGAAAATTTCTGTTATGGAGTCTTGTACAGGTGGAGGAATCGCTAATGCGATTACGAATATAGAAGGATCTAGTGAAGTATTTGAATTTGGTGCAGTTACTTATTCTAATGAATATAAAATAAAGATGGGAGTAAATTCAGAAATAATAAAAAAATATAGTGTATATAGTATGGAAACAGCTCATGAAATGAGTAAATCTATTAGTGAATTTACAGGTAGTGATTATGGAATTGGTGTTACAGGTAAAATAAATAAAAATGACCCCAATAATCCTTATGGAGAGGATAATATTATCTATGTTAGTATTTTTGATAAAGAAAGGTGTACTTATCATGAAAAAATTGTAAAGGCAATTTATGAAAAAAGAGAAAAAAATAAAGAGTTGATAATTGATACAATCATAAAAATTCTTTTAGAAGTATTAAAATAAATATGAATAAATTTTTTTATCTAATAAATTAGAATTATATTTTATGAATTTTTTAAGAAATAACAAATTATTAACAAAAAAAATATCATTTTACCCAAAAATATGCTATACTACTAATATAGTAGGGTGATACAGATGGAAAAACTTTTTAAAACCTTAGATGAACAAATAGAAATTTTAAAAACAAAAGGGTTAATCATAGAAGATGAAGAATTTGCCAAAGAAGTTTTACTTCGAGAAAATTATTTTTTTATAAATGGATATCGTATTTTACTTATGAATTCTCAAACAGATAGAACATTCGTGGTAGGAGCAACATTTAGAGAATTATATTCGATCTTTTTATTTGATAGAAGTTTTCGAAATATTTTATTTAAGAATTTACTAATTATAGAAAATCAATTGAAATCTGTAATTTCTTATCAATTATCAAAAAAATATGGTTATCGAGATAAAGATTATTTGAATCCTAAAAATTTTACAAGTGATCGCTTAAAAACGAGAAGAGTTAAAGATGTATTAGAAAAAATGAAAAGACAAATTAGAATAAATGGAACTCATCATATGGCGACGATGCATTATATGAATAATTATGGTTATATTCCTTTATGGGTATTGGTGAAG
>CAYOCA010000056.1:0-4269 GCA_964402345.1 uncultured Muribaculaceae bacterium
TTTTTGCCATAGTTACACCTCCAAATCAAAACGCTACTTTATTATATCTGGTAAAATTCATTCTGTCAACATTTATGTTTACAAATTTATTTCTTTTTTTTAGGTTTTATGATAAAATATATACTATAAGATAGTAGGAGGATTGTTATGTTTAAAGAAATAGTTGCAATTAGTAAGAATTATGCCTGGGTACGTATTGAAGGAACTACAAATGATGACTTGCTTAATATGAATTTAATATTTGAAGATGGTCAAAAAAAAATATTAGGAGAAGTTGAAGAAGTTGATGAGGGACAGGTTAAAGTTAGTTTTTTAGGTGAATTTATTGAAAATAAGTTTTATAGTGGTATTATTCGTAAGCCTAGTTTGTCTGCTGCGGTTAGAATGATTAACAAAGAGGAATTATCAGAATTAGTAGGAGACAATGATAAAGAAAGTATGGTATTAGGTTTATCTCCTTTATATAATGATTATCCTATACACATCAATATTGATGATATGTGGAGTAATCATAATGCTATTTTTGGAAATACTGGTAGTGGTAAGACATATGGAGTTTCAAGATTCGTTCAAAATTTATTTACTATTCCTGATAAAATACCTTTTAATAGTAATATTTTTATTTTTAACAATACAGATGAATATGATAATGCGTTTCGTAGTATTAATAATTTTAATGTTAATTTTAATTATAAAATGTATTCTATCACTGGAGAAGGTGGAAATCAAGTTAAATTACCTTTGTGGTTATTGACAGTAGATGATTATGCAAATTTATTAGATGCTACAGAATATTCTCAGTTAGCTGTTATTGAGAAAATGCTAAGTTTAGTTTCTACATTTGCTCGTAATGATGAGTCAACTAAAAAGTATAAAAATCATTTAATTGCTAGTGCAATTGTATCAGTTTTATATACAAATCAAACTGCGGGTAGGATTCGTGATCAAATTTTTTCTATTTTAGAGAATTGTTATACGGATGAATTGAATCTTAATGTCGATGTTCCTGGAGTAGGTTATACTAGACAGTTTCGTAAATGTTTTGAAATTGATAGTAAAGGAGAATTTGCCGAAAGAGTTTTAATTGCCGAGTATATACAACAATTTGTTGATAATACAACAAGATGGAATGAGGATTATGTACCAATATATTTTACTTTAGATGATTTAGAAGTTGCTCTTAACTTTGCATTGATATCAGAAGGTTTACTACTTAATGAAAAGACATCTGCTGATGCTATGGCATTAAAAGTAAAACTTCATACATTAAATAATAGTAGTTCTAAAAGTGTATTTGATTATGGTAAATTTTGTAATGTTTCAGAATTTATTACTGATTTAGTGATGATTGGTAATACTAAAAGAGCACAGATTATTAATTTTGTATTAGAAGAAGTAGATGATCGATTCGCAAAAGCGTTGGTTAAGGTTTATTGCAGGATTATCTTCAAATTTAGTAAAAGTCTTAAAGATAGAGGTGCTATGCCAATTCATTTAATGTTAGAAGAAGCACATCGATATGTTCAAAGAGATAATGATATTAATATTATGGGATATAATATATTTGAAAGAATTGCTAAAGAAGGAAGAAAATTTGGTATTATTTTAGATTTAATTACCCAAAGACCTACTGAACTTAGTGAAACTGTAATTTCTCAATGTACTAACTTTCTGATTTTTAAGATTACCCACCCTAGTGATTTGGAATATATCCGTAAAATGGTGCCAAATATTAGTGCCGACGTCATTGAAAAACAGAAAGCATTACAATCTGGTACTTGCGTTGCATTTGGTAAGATGATGAAAATTCCAATGATTGTAAAGATGCAATTACCAAACCCTGAACCTCGTAGTTCAAACGCCTCTATTTATAATAAATGGATGATTGATTGGAAACAATAATTTTGTGGAAAAGAAGATGTTTTAGCTATAAACTAAGACATCTTTTTTATATAATTGAGCTTATTTTTGATAGTTTTCCACAGTTTCCACAACTTTCCACAGTGGATAAAGTTTTCCACTTTTGCCTGTGGAAACTACCCTGTGGAAAACTGTGGAAAAGTTATTTATACCCTTTATATATAAGGATAAATGATTGTGGAAAAAATTAATTTTTTTTAGAAAATTTCTTAAAAAATTCCCACAATTATTTTTTTTGTTACTTAATAATGAAATATCAACACAAATATTTTTTTTATGTTAAAATGAAATTAAAGTGTTGGGAGGAATTTTGTATGGATGTTGATGCTTTATGGAATAATTTTTTGGACATTATGAAAGAAAACATTTCTTCTTTGTCATATGAAACTTGGTTTCGTGATACAAAATTAGTCTCTCTTCGGAATAATACGGCGATTATTGTTGTACCCATGCCTGTTCATAAAAAACATTTAGTTGAAAACTATAAAGATATTATTGAGGAAAAATTCAATCAATTAACTGGCTCTATTTTTAATTTTAGTTTTTTGTTAGAAGAAGAATGGAATATTCAAAAAGAACAAACTCTTAAAGAAGATGTAGTGGTACCTGATAAAGAAGAAGCACCTAAAATGGGGGTTCCTGTTCAAAATTTTGAAGATGCTAACTTAAATAAAGATTACACTTTTAATAATTTTATAGTAGGTAGTTCTAATCGATTTGCTTTTACGGCTTCTATGGCAGTTGCTGAAAAACCTGGAAAAGCTTATAATCCTTTGTTTTTATATGGGAAAAGTGGACTTGGAAAAACGCATTTGATGCATTCAATTGGAAATTATATTTTAGAAAATAGTAATTTACGAGTATTATATATTTCTAGTGATAAATTTGTGAATGATTTTATTAATGCAGTTCGATATAATGATAAAAATAATTTTGATAAAATAGATGGATTCAAAAGTAAATATCGAAATATTGATGTATTAATGATTGATGATATACAATTTTTGGGAAATGCTACAAAAGGTCAGGAAGAATTTTTTCACACTTTTAATGAATTATATAATGAAAATAAACAGATTATTATTGCATCAGACCGTTCAGTAGATGATTTAAAAATGTTAGAAAACCGATTACTTACCAGATTTAATTGGGGACTTACTGCTAATATTACACCACCAGACTTTGAACTTAGAATGAATATTATTGAAAGGAAAATTGCTCATCAAGAATCTGCTCAAGATATTCCAAAAGAGGTTATTGAATATATTGCAAATAATTTTGCTTCTGATGTTCGGCAATTAGAGGGGGCAATTACAAGAGTTTTTGCTTATGCGTTGATGATGAATAAAGGAAATGTGGATTTAGATACCGCAATTGATGCTTTGAAAGACCAATTGACAGATAGAAGTGTTTATAAGAATGATGTTCATCGAATTCAAACTGTTGTTTGCGATTATTTTAAGATAACGATTGACGATATAAAAGGGAAAAAGAGAAGTCAAAACATTAATTTTCCAAGACAGGTAGCTATTTACTTATGTAGAACAATGGCGAATGAATCTTTTCCTAAAATAGGAACTTATTTTGGAGGAAGAGATCATTCTACTATTATGAGTTCTTATCATAAAATAGAAAGTGATTTAAAAACAAATGAACAATTAAAAATTATAATTAAAGAATTAAAACAGATGTTATCCACATAAAACTGTGGAAAAGTAAGATATTATCCACAAGGCTGTGGAAAAAGAAAACCTTATCATACAAGGAAAAAAGTTAGTTTTCCACAGTTTCCACATCATAATAATAAATAATATAATATAAAAATAATAAAATAAAACAATGAAAGAGGGAATGAAAAATGAAATTTATTATTAAACAAGAAAAATTATTAGAAAGTTTGAATCACACTTCAAGAGCTATTTCTCCTAGAAACTTAATTCCAATTTTAACGGGAATTAAATTTGATTTAACAGAGGAGGGTCTATATTTATCTGCTAGTGATACAGATATTTCTATTCGTTGCTTAATTCCAACAGAAGATATTGTTGAAGTTTTTGAATATGGAAGTGTTGTTATAGGAGGTAAATACATTGTTGAAATTGTTAGAAAATTACCTAATATTGATATTACTATTGAAGTAATGGATGGACATAAAATGATTGTTAGTACTGATAATTCTGAATTTAGTTTAAATGGTATTAATTCTAATGAATTTCCTAATTTAGATTTAGAACAAACTAAAGAGCCTATTTTATTAAAAACAAAATTAATTAAAAAAATTATTTCTCAGACTTTTTTTGCCACTTCTAGAAATGAATCAAGACCTTTACTTACAGGAATTAATTTTCG
>CAYOCA010000056.1:4279-8081 GCA_964402345.1 uncultured Muribaculaceae bacterium
GAAATACCATGGAGGTTATTGCGACAGACTCATACCGTTTAGCAAAGAAAACGATTGAAATTGATCGTGTGATTGATGATGTAATAAATATTGTTATTCCTGGAAAAAATTTGTTGGAATTAGATAAAATTATTGAAGATAATAATGAGAATCTTGAGTTACATATATTTGAAAATAAAATTTTATTTAGATATAAGAATATTTTGTTCTTATCAAGACTCCTTAGTGGTACTTATCCAGCAACTTCTTCTATTATTCCAACTGAATTTTCTGTTCAAGTAGGATGTAGTTGTACTGGTTTGTTTGAAATGATAGATAGAGCTTCTTTACTTACTTCTGATCGAGATAAAAATACAATTAAATTGGAATTATGCAAACAAGAAATGGTTATTTCTTCTAATTCGCCAGAAATTGGTAAAGTTGAGGAAAAAATGGTTGTAGATAGTCAGGATGAAATTTCTATTTCTTTTAGTTCAAAATATATGTTAGACAGTGTAAAAAGTTTTGAAACAGAGAATGTTAAATTATGTATGAATGACGATAATAGTCCTATTATTATAAAATCTGATGAAGATGAATCATTAATTCAATTGGTTTTACCAATTAAGACTTACTAAAATAGTATAAAAATGCTATTTTTTTATTTTTTTCGACATTTTTCGACAAAACTTGACAAAGGAGTATGCTTTAATAGAGTTACATTCTGTATTTTGAATGTGAAAGGGGGATTTAGTTTGGAATTGGATTCGTATGAACTTAATTTTGAAACACTTTTAATTGTACCTTATGGAAAAGGGAAGTCTAAAGTATTTGAATTTGATGGAGAATTTATCGTTAAAATGTCTCCTTTAAATATTATTAAAAACAGTTGTTTGTATTTTGGATCTTCTTATGAAGGGAGAAAAGAAGGTACAAAATCATTAATTGGAGTAGATATGAAGGTACCTATTGTTATTGAAGATAGTAGAAATATTATTTTCTTTCCTACTTCTAGCTGTGTTAATATAAGTTCTATTTGGATCTCTTATCAAAATCTATTGAAATATTCTAAGGTTAATGAATTTTCTACGATGCTTTATTTCAAAAATAATAAACATTTGAAAGTAGATATTAGATATAATTTGATTGATAATCAAGTAATTCGTTGTATTAAGTTAGAAAGTTTATTGATTAAAAGAAAAAAATTTATTAAAAACGAGATTAGTATTATGGAAAATTTTGAGTAGAGAAATGAAGAAAGAGAATAATTTTTAATAAAAGGTCATAAAATTCTTTTTCTTTTTTGCGTTTTATGGTATAATTTTATTAGTTAAATATGATTAATAAGTTGGTGGGTAAAATGAATATTGTTGTAGTTATGTTACATTATGAAAATTAAAAATTTAAAGTTGAAAAATTATCGAAATTATTCTCAACTTAATATTGAACTTGCTCCGGGACTTAATATTTTTATTGGTAATAATGCCCAAGGAAAGTCAAATATATTGGAGTCAATATTTGTTTTATCACTAACAAAATCCTATATGAATGTGAAAGATCAAAATTTAATTAAAGATGGCAAAGAGTTTTCGGTGATTGCTGGTGATTTTTTTTCTGATTCCATCGAGATAAATTCGGAGGTTATTCTTTCAGATACGTCAAAGAAATTAAAGATTAACGGGTTTGAAGTAAAAAAGTATAGTGACTATATTTCTAGAATTAAAGTTTTGATTTTTAGCCCTTATAATGTAAATTTTGTAAAGGATGGACCAGCAGTAAGGAGAAAGAGTGTTAATATTGTTATTAGTCAATTAATGAATTCTTATGTTAAATTATTACAGAATTATAATGCTGTTTTAAAAAAGAGAAATCAATTTTTGAAATCAACGGAATATTCAAAGGAATATTGTCAATATTATTTAGAAACTATCAATGAGAGATTTTGTTCTTTAGCTGTTGATGTGGTTTTGGAACGACGTCAATTTGTTTCAAATGTTAATCGATATTTATTTAAAATATATGAAGAAATTACTGAATATTCTGATTTATCATTTCAATATATTAGTAATGTTGATTATTATGAAAATAAAGGGGAAATGGTGGAGAAATTAAAAATAAAATTAAAATCTACCTTAGAAAGAGAAAGAATGTATGGTATGACCTTAATTGGTCCACATAGAGATGATTTTTCTTTTTTGTTGGGTGATAAGGATTTAGCAGTTTATGGGTCACAAGGACAAATTAGAGCGGCAATATTAGCTTTAAAATTGTCGGAGGTTTTGATTTTTAAGGAAAATGCTGGTGATTATCCTATTTTACTTTTAGATGATATTTTTAGTGAGTTAGATGTGGAAAAGAGAAATAGGTTAGTTAAATATATATTAGATGATGTTCAAACTATTATTACCACTACTGACATTGACATGATTGATTCTTCTTTGGTTAAGAGAGCTAAAGTTTTTAATGTTTGTGATGGAAAAATAGTTGACGATGGAAAGAAGGAATGCAAGTATGAATAATGAACATTATGATGCTTCTGATATACAGGTCTTGGAGGGGTTAGAAGCAGTTAGAAAAAGACCTGGTATGTATATCGGTACTACAGATGTGAAAGGACTTCATCATTTAGTATGGGAAATTGTTGATAATGCGATAGATGAAGCTCTTGCTGGTTTTTGTAATAATATAGAAGTTGTTGTAAATAAAGATAATTCTATTACGGTTAAAGATGATGGACGTGGGATTCCTACTGATATTCATCCTAAAACAGGTATTTCTACTGTTGAAACTGTTTATACGGTACTTCATGCTGGTGGAAAATTTGGTGGTGGTGGATACAAAGTATCAGGTGGTTTACATGGTGTTGGTGCTTCTGTTGTGAATGCTTTGAGTAAATGGGTTGATGTCACCGTATATAAAAATGGTAAAATTCATAAAATTCGTTTTGAAAATGGTGGTCACACAGTTGAACCTTTGCATGTGATTGGAGAATGTTCTTTGGATAGAACTGGTACAACTGTTTCTTTTAAACCTGATCCTGATATTTTTGATACGGATATTTATGATTATGAAACTTTGAAGATTAGGGTTCGTGAATTGGCTTTTTTGAATCGTGGTTTATCTATTAATATAAGAGATGACAGAGATTTAGAAGATACAACTGGAGAGACTTTTTTGTATGAGGGTGGAATTAGTGAATATGTAAAATTTATTAATCAAGAAAAAACTCCTATTCATGATGATATTATTCATTTAAGTGGTGAGAAGGATGGCGTTTTTTTTGAAGTCGCTTTACAGTATAATACTTCATATAATGCTAATATTTATTCTTTTGTTAATAATATTAATACCCATGATGGGGGTACTCATGAAGATGGTGTAAAACGTGCTCTAACGAGGGTTATTAACAATTATGCAAGGAAAGCTAATATTTTAAAAGAAAAAGATGAAAATCTTCGTGATGATGATGTTAAAGAGGGTCTTACCATGATTATTTCTTGTAAGCATCCAAACCCTCAATTTGAAGGTCAGACAAAGGGAAGATTGGGTAATTCTGAAGTGAAAAATTTATCTGATAGTGTTTTTGCTGAAGGATTTGAAAGATTTTTACTTGAAAATCCAGAAGAGGCTAAGGTTATTGTTAATAAGGCAATTTTAGCTCGTAACGCCAGAATGGCTGCTAAAAAAGCAAGAGAGGCTACTAGAAAAAGTGATTTAGCTGTTACTAATTTTTTTGGAAAATTATCTGATTGTAAAAGTAAAGATCCAAGTATTTCTGAAATATTTATTGTCGAGGGGGACAGTGCTGGAGGTTCTGCCAAAA
>CAYOCA010000057.1:0-7925 GCA_964402345.1 uncultured Muribaculaceae bacterium
TGACAAAAAAGTTTAAAATTTTAAAAAAATAAATAACTTAAAAAATAAAAACTCAAAAAAACATGACAATTATAGAAAACGTTCAAACTTTAAATTATCAAACGAGTCCTTTAAAACAAAGGAAATAATTAAAATAAGATACAAAAAATAATTAATAAAAAATTAAAAAAATTTAAAAAATTAAAAAAATGTTTTTTAAAAAAATAAAAAAAAGCAAAAAAAATAAATTTTAAAAAATGTTCGTATTTTTTTGTTGACAAGTAATATTCTCTTATGTATAATGGATAGTGTAAGAAGTAAAGTAAGTAAGGAGTGTAATAATGGTAAACGAAGAAATTCTAGAAAATCTAGAAAATTTAAAAGTTGTTAAAAGAAACGGCAAAAAAGTTTCTTTTGATACAACTAAAGTCGCGATGGCGATAAAAAAAGGATTTGATGCAGTAGAAGGTATAGAAGAAGAAGAAGCAAAATATGATTCAAAAGATGTTCAAAAAGTATACCAAGCTGTTATCAAAAAAATTGTTAAAGATTATAAAGATGAAGAAAAAATTAAAATTGAAGAAATTCAAGATTTAATAGAAGAAATGTTAAAAAAATATAAATATGATGACGTATATCAGTCTTTTTCAGAATATAGAGAAAGACGCGACAAGTCTAGGCAATTGTTTTCTGATGAAAAGAAGATGCACAAATTTTTAAAATCATTAGAAGGTTTAGGATTAAAAAGTGCTTTAGAGGAAGATGCAAAAAGAGAAAACGCTAATATCGATGGAAACAGTGCTATGGGGACTATGTTGCAGTATGGCTCAACAGTTTCAAAAGAGTTTTCAAAAGCATATCTTATGAAGAAAAGATATGCAGATGCCCATGACAGTGGTGATATTCATATTCACGATATGGATTTCCTTGCAATGGGAACAACAACTTGTATGCAAATTGACTTGAATAAATTGTTCAAAAATGGTTTTTCTACTGGTCATGGGCATTTAAGAGAACCACAATCTATTAATGCCTATAGTGCTTTAGCAGCAATTGCTATACAGTCTAATCAAAACGATCAACATGGTGGTCAAAGTATACCTGCGTTTGATTATTATATGGCACCAGGAGTACTAAAAACATTTAAAAAAGAATACAAACAAGCATTGTATGAACTTTTAGATTTTACAGATTTTATTAGTTTTGTTAATATGGATAAGTTAGCAATTGTGATTGATAAATTAGATTCCATTACAGTAGATTTAGGAATTTTTGAAAATTTTTATAAAGAGAGTAAAGAGGTTCGAAGAATTTTTGAAAAGGCATATGATACAGCATTGGCGAAAACGGATCGTGCGACATATCAAGCAATGGAAGCATTTGTTCACAACCTAAATACGATGCATTCTCGAGCTGGAGCGCAAGTACCATTTTCATCTATTAATTTTGGAACTGATACCTCTCCAGAAGGTAGAATGGTAATGAAAAACTATTTATTATCTGTAGATGCTGGACTTGGTAAGAATGAAACACCTATTTTTCCAATTTCTATTTTTAAGGTTAAAGAAGGGATAAATTATAACCCAGGGGATCCTAATTATGATTTATTTAAGTTATCTTGCAAAGTATCTGCTAAAAGATTGTTTCCTAATTTTTCATTTATGGATTCTCCGTTTAATGCTCAATATTATAAAGGAGATTACAACACAGAAGTTTGTTATATGGGATGTCGTACGAGAGTAATTGGTAATGTAGTGGATCCTAATAAGGCAGTTACTCCTGGAAGAGGTAATTTATCGTTTACTTCTATTAATTTACCTCGTTTAGGAATTAAGCATGGAATTGTGTCAAATGAAAAAAGTGATATCGATGGCTTTTTTAAGGAATTAGAAGAATTGATGGATATGGTTCGCGATCAACTGTTAGAGCGATTTGAAATTCAATGCAATAAAAGAACATATAATTTTCCGTTTTTATTGGAACAGGGTGTTTGGATGGATTCTGAAAAATTAAAACCAACTGATCGTCTAAGAAGAATTTTAAAACATGGTACTTTGAGTATTGGATTTATTGGTTTAGCAGAATGTTTGAAAGCTTTAATTGGTAAACATCATGGAGAAAGTGATGAAGCTCAAGAATTAGGATTGAAAATTATAAAATTTATGAGGAAAAAATGTGATGAATATTCCGAAAAATATAATTTGAATTTTACTTGTTTAGCTACACCTGCCGAAGGATTAAGTGGGAGATTTGTCAATATCGATAAAGCAATCTATGGAAAAATAAAGGGAGTTACAGATAGAGATTATTATACAAATTCATTTCATGTTCCTGTTTATTATAATATTTCTATTGTAAATAAAATAAAAAAGGAAGCACCTTATCATGAATTTACCAATGCTGGACATATTAGTTATATTGAACTAGATGGTGATACAACCAAGAATTTAGATGCTTTTGAAAAAATTGTTCGGATTATGAAAGAAAATAATATGGGATACGCGGCGATTAATCATCCTGTGGATAGGGATCCAGTCTGTGGATACGTTGGAGTGATTGGAGATGTTTGTCCAGGATGTGGAAGGCGCGCAGGCGAAGGGGTTAGTGTTGAAACAGTAAATAATTTTAAAAGAAATTCTTGTTGTTAATGATAAATATAAATAAAAAGAAAGAAGGAATAAAAATGAAAACAGAAGAAAAAGAAGTAAAGACAATTGGTGAGGGTGTTGGTTTTGAAAGAATTAGAAGAATTACTGGATATTTAGTTGGCACAGTAGATAGATTTAATAACGGTAAGAGAGCCGAAGAACATGATAGAGTAAAGCACGGAACAGAAGAAATATTAAAAGAAGTTGCTTAATATGAAAATCAGATTAGCAACTACTGAAATACAAAGAGATAGTATTGTTGATGGTGAGGGTGTACGTTGTGTCATCTGGACGCAAGGATGTATTCATCATTGCCCAGGTTGTCACAACCCCGAAACTCATTCTTTTCAAGAAGGATTTTTGATAGATACAGATGAGATAAAAAAGGAAATCAAAAAGTTAGAAGGTCAGGATGGCATCACCTTCTCGGGAGGAGATCCGATGGAGCAAGCAGATGCTTGTGCTGAACTTGCTGAATACTGTAAACAGTTGGGTTTAAATGTCTGGTGCTATACGGGTTATACTTTTGAAGAATTACTTCAAAAATCAGAGCATTTTCCAAGCATTAAAAAATTTTTGGAGAAAATTGATATATTAGTAGATGGTAGATTTATACTCGCTGAAAAAAGTTACGATGTTACATTTAGAGGTTCTAAAAATCAACGTATTATAAATGTGTCTGAAAGCTTAAAAAAGAATAAAGCAATACTAGAAAGTAAGTATGATGTTACTTATGAGAATCAAAAGGGTAGAAAAAGTCATTATATGTTTTTATAATGACTTTTAAAAAGTGATAGAAGGAGTAATTTATGGAAGTAGTATTATTAGGAGAAACTAGTAAAGAATATATGGAAAAGCAAGCAAAAATAGTTGCTTCAGCTGCAAAATTATCTCGTTTTGATGGAAGTATTTTAGATGTTTACGAAAAATTAACTAATAACTATGATAATAATATTAAGTTTATTAAAAGAGTAATAAAAATGGGGCATGACTCTATCACGGATCATGATTTTATTGTACTTGCTTTAAAAGACATTAGTGTTTTAGCCGAACAAACGATTATTGAGCAAAGATTTTGTTCATTTACTGTAAAGTCAAGAAGAGAAGTTGATTTTTCAAAAGCAGGTTATTTTATTCCTAATTTTTATGATGAAAATAATCAGTTATTAGAAAATAATGAAGATCTACAAACAATCTATAAAGTACAGATGAATTATTTGTTTGCTGAGTATGGTCGATTGGTAGAAATGGGAGTTCCAGTAGAAGATGCAAGATATATATTACCATATTCTTTTCATAGTAATTTGATAATGGGTCTTGACGCACATTCTCTTAAAGATTTAATCATTGATTTGACCAAAGGAAAACACAGTAATATTAGTGAATTAAAAGAACTTGGGTTAAAATTGTACGATGTGATGGAGAATAGATGTGAATATTTAAAGGATGTTATTGATAATGATAAAAAAGAAAATAATGATGTCGTTTTAGATTATCTAAATGAAATACTATTAGATAGAAAAAAAGATTTATTAGAAAAAAATGATTTAGAAAACCCAATTCTTTTATCTAAACCAAAAAATATTGATGAAACATTGTTTGTTAGTGCTATCATGAGAGTATATGGTTATAGTTATGATAAAAGTTTAGAATTGTATCAAACATATTTAAATGGTAGTGATAAATATCAAAAAGAGATAAAAGAGAAATTAATTAGGCTAATTAATGTAAATAAAGAAGAATTAAAAAATATTAATTTTAGTTTTCAGATACCAATTTCTTTAGCAAATCTTACTCACTTAACTAGACATAGGACAATTGAACTATTAATACCAGATTTTGTTCCTATTCGTGATTTATCAAAATATAAGGTACCAAATACTATTTTAGAGAGTGGTTATGATATAAAAGATTTATTGAACCAAAATATAGCAATATATAATTCATTAAAGAAGGCTGGAGTAAGAGATGAGGATTTAGTTTATCTTTATTTATCTGGAACTATATTCCAAGTAATAGCTAATATGAATGGAAAAACTTTAGAACATGTTTTAAAACTAAGATGTTGTAATAAGGCACAATGGGAGATAAGAAGTATCGCTAATGAAATGAGAAATTTAGTTACTGATGAATCTATTTTCTTTTCAAAAATTTTAGGTCCTTCTTGCGAAGTCGACTTTACTTGTCATGAAGGAAGAGAATGTTGTGGTAAAATAAAAAAACTTCTTCCCAAAAATACAAAAACCGATATCTAGAATACAATCTAGTATCGTTTTTTTGTTTTAATTTTGGGAAGAAGTATTAGAAGTTCCTTCTATTTCATCATCTAAATCAATTAATTTTAATACTTCAGTAATAGTGGTAAATCCTGCTAAAATTTTATAAAAACCATCTTGAATCATACTGATAACATCTTTAGTATAAACTAAGTTTCTTAATTCTTCTTTGGAAACATTATTGCTAATGGCGTCACGTATATCTTGATTAATTAGTAATACTTCATGAAGAGCAACTCGACCTTTAAAACCAAAGCTACATTCTGGACATCCAACCGCTTCATACACTTGATTTACCTCTAGTCCTAATATAGTTCTGAATAAGTTTTTTTCATAATTATTAGTTGGCTTCAAACGTTTACATTTGTCACATAATCTTCGAGCGAGTTTTTGAGATATGATTCCTTCTAAAGCACTCGCAAGTAAATAACGTTCTACATCCATATCTAATAATCTTTCAATAGTAGATAAAGAATTATTAGTGTGGATTGTAGATAAAACTAAGTGTCCAGTAATAGATGCACGTACAGCAATCTGGGCAGTTTCACTATCACGAATTTCTCCAATCATAATTACATTGGGGTCTTGTCTTAAAATACTTCTTAAAACAGCCGCAAAAGTTAATCCAATTTCACTATTTACTTGTACCTGATTCATTCCCTCAATTTCCATTTCGACGGGATCTTCCACTGTAATTAAATTAGTATCCTCAGTATTTAACCGTTGAAGTAAAGAATAAACTGTCGTTGATTTACCACTACCAGTAGCTCCAGTTACTAAAATAATGCCGTTTGGTTCACTGATCATTTTTAAGATTTTTTTATAATTTATATCATTAAAGCAAAGAGATTCTAATCCTTTTAAACTCATTGAATAATCCATAATTCTTATAACAATTTTTTCTCCACGTTTTGTTGGAAGGGAAGAGACACGCATATCTAAACTGATTCCTTCTATTACAGTTCGAATTGCTCCATCTTGTGGAAGTCTAGTTTCAGTAATATTCATTCCTGACATAATTTTTAATCGAGCAATTAAATTTTGCTTTGCGCTATTTGGTACAATAGTAAATGTATCTAATTTTCCATCAATTCTAAATCTAACTTTCATATGATTATCAGCTGGATCAAAATGAATATCACTTGCATTTTTTTTAGAAGCAGTAACTAAAATATAATTTACGATATCTACAATTGGGGTAGTTTCAAAATTGATTACTTTCTTGGTCGCGTAATCATTAAAATTTGTAACAGTTGTTTCAGTTGTATTTTGATTCATAAAAATCCCATTCCATTCTTTTTATTCTTTACAATAATCCACATTTATTATATAATAAATTTAATAAAATAGCAATAAGTTAGGTGATAAATGATGAAAAATAATAAAGGGTTTATGTTAGTAGAAGTGATCATTACTTCTACTGTTATTATTGCTGCAATGGTGGGATTATATTCTAGTTTTAATCGCTTGTACCAATCATATGACACCAAAAATTATTATTATAGTATAGATGGTGTTTATGCAACAAAAGAGACGATAAATTATTTGTTACAAAACGATTTTAGTGATCAATATCTAACGGCAAGTGATACGAAAGAAAAAGATTTTAATTATTTTATAAATGATTTATTTTATAATACAGGTACTGATAAATTTCTTATCAAAGATGGAAGCTGTAACGCAAAAATTAGTGGTGATTTTTGTACATCAATTGTTAATTTATATCAAGTTAAAAATATGATTTTATTAGAGTATGATAAATGTAGTTTTGTATTTGATTCTGATCATAATACCAAATATTCTTGTGGACTTTCCAGTAATAAGTTCTTATCGATAAAAAATCAAACGTTTAAAGAGTATCTTGATTATGTCGTTAGTTATTACGATATGACAAATACCAGTGTAGACAGTAATGAAAATAATAAATATAGTTATATCATACTAACTGAAATTTATGATGGAGAATACTATTACTATTCTAATTTAAGAGTGAGGTGATAAGAGTGAAGCTAAATCGTCAAGGTTATATGTTAGTTGAAATTGTAGTATCTTTTGCTTTAGCGATGAGTATTGCTTTTTATCTCCTTAATTTAACTTATCAATTTAAAAATACAAATGAAGATATCTATCAATCAATTACTTATATGAATGATAAGACTGCAATTACAAAAAATATTATGAATGATCTAGATCAGGGAATTGTTTTAGAAGTTCCAACCATATCTTCTACAAGTCAGGATGTTCAAATTAATTTTAAAATGAAATTAAAATCTACTGAGGTAGAGGAGAAAAGAAAACTTAGGATTAGTATTCAAGATGGAGTTACGACATTTTATTATGGAAAAGTAGATGATAGTGGTACTTATGTAACAAGTGATGTTTCTTATTATCAAAAAAATCTTCAAAAATCTTTGCAAGTAGATAGTAGTAATATAAAAACAAATCAGGTAGGAAACTATCTTTCTATTGAAATACCCATTCAGTCTTTATATGAAGCTAAAAGTTATAATATTAAATTATTAGTTCAAAAGAACTGGGATGAAATTGTTTTGAGTGATGATTTACTAGGAAGTTATGTTTCATTAACTCCGACTCTATCTTCTTATACAACTGATATTTCTTATACAGGATATACTAGTACTCAGACAATTAATCCTCAAGAATTAAATCTATGGAGAATTATAAGTATAAATGATGATGGAACAGTAGATATCATTAGTGAATATGTATCCAGTGTAGATGTATATTTTAAGGGATTAACTGGATATCAAAATTTCGTAGGGTACTTAAATTTACTCGCGAGCAAATATGAAAATAGTATTTTTACAGTTGGTTCAAGATATTTTGGGTATAATGGACAAACAGAGTATATTACAGATATTTCAGGGTTTAATTATCCAGCACCATGGACATGTTCTACTGGTGAAAGTTGCAATCCAGTTGAAAGTCAGGGTGGAGGAGATAATTTAGGGTTTGTGCAAAAATAAAATGAGCCACTATGGAGTAATTAAGAGACTCCATT
>CAYOCA010000058.1:0-6435 GCA_964402345.1 uncultured Muribaculaceae bacterium
ATTAAATATGTATGAGTTGAATAAGAATTATCATAAGGAAGTTCAAACCATATATAAAATGTTTTAAAATTATAATTATGAGTTTTGAACCAATCTCTTTCTAATTCAACCTGATCCCAGCAATGTCCATATCCTACTTTAATTAATCTTTCTGGACTTGATAAATGCCATTTTGTTTGGCAACCTTCTTGAAATTCTCGATTATTCCATGGCCCATATTCTTGACCATTATCATCTACAAATCCATACTTTATATTTTCATCCATATATTTTAATAATTGTTCTGGTGTTTTAACATCATTATATTTCATTTTCCCACTTCTCCTTTATATAAATTATATTAAAAAATTGTATTTAATCAATATAACTTACAACATCTTCTAATTCTGTGATTACCTTAATTCATTTATCTTCTTTTGTGTCTAAATAAAAATCTCTTTTAACTTCTATAACAAATTTCTCCCTATTTATATTTTATTACTTTTTTCAATTAGTCCTTTAAAATGGCCGAAATTTATTTTTATTAAAAAAACATCATTTCACCTTAAATAATAGGCAAATTGATGTTTTTCTTTTATAAAGATTTACGTTTTTTTAAGAAAATAAATGAAATTATTAGAAGTATCATAATTCCAATTGGAATTATAATCATTAAATTCTTATTGTTGATTTCCGTTTTTGAATTATCTAAATCTTTTTCAGAATATGATATTAGATATTTTCCTAAACTTTTGACTTTAACAGAAATTTTATCATCAGCTATTTTCTTATAATCCACTTTTTTAAACTTATTTCCATCTAGAACATATAACCCTAAAAATTTCTTTTCCTTATCTAACTTGATTGTCATTGTCATATTATGTTTAATATTTATTTTTTGCTCATTATTGTCAACCAAATAAACTTCAAAATATTCGCTTGCACGACCAAATTTGTCACTTAATTTTTTGGTTAAAGTTAATTTTTTATAGACCAATTTACCATCACTAAGCAAATTGGCTGGAATCCGAACAGAGACATTACCATTAGAATAGTTACGATATTTGGTAGTCTCTATTACAGAATTATCATTACTCTGATTATCATTAGAATTCTGATCTGTGTTATTTTCTTGTTCTATTTTTGTAGAATTAGCAGAATTAGTAGAATTACTTAATTCATTCTTATTATATTCTATGATAGGTATAGTAATAACTGGTACTGTCGTAGATGCTTTTTCATTTTCAATCCAGTTTACTTCTGCTACTATAGTTTTTACTTCACCAGCACTATTTATATATTCAAAAGTAAAGCTTCCATTTGTAGTAAAGGTATATGTAGTACTTTTATTATTGTTGATAACTTGAATATTATCCCCTTTTAATGTAGCTACTACTGGTTTGGTAGTTGGATTGGTAGTACTATATTCTATTTTTACATCCACATTATCTTTTTGAATCCAAGTGACAGTTGCGGTCGCAGAACCATAATTTCCAGCTTGATCTTCAAATTCAAACGTAAATGATCCATTTTGAGTAAAAGTATAAGTAGTGTTTCCATTATTATTGATTACGGTTACTGGTTCGCTTGGAACTAATGTTGCTGTGACACTATCTGTAGTATTGGATGTTGGGTTATAAGTAAAAGTTGCAGTTGGGTATTCTTTATCAATGGTGTTTACAACGATTTCTTGCGTATTTTCATTTCCAGCCATATCTTTGAAATTTAAGCAAAAACCAGCATTATCTAAAAACCGATAATAATACTTTTTAGAATCTTCTTCATCTTGGATCAAATCAAGATCTTGATTTAAAATTACAACATCTTCATCAAAAGTAATAGTTGCTAGCACTCCTGAAGTTATAACCCCAGCTATTTCAAATTTATCATCTTGATAAGTAACTTCTGCACTTGGTTTTTTCTTATCAATCCAATCTACAATAGCAGTGATAGAACCTACTCTATCATCAGCATCCTTAAACTCAAAAGTAAAACTTCCATTTTCCGTAAAGGTATGCTCATTACTTCCATTATTATTGGTAATTTCTATTTCAGTACTTGGATTTACTAAACGCACAATTACATCTTGATTGGTCATATCTTTGGTACTGTATTCTAAATTGGCAGTTGGATTATCCATTTTGGTACTATCTTCAAAAAGATTTAACATTGCAATAGATGCAAAGTAATCAATATTAGGTTTTACCATATAATCATAAGAAGCGGTTACTTGCAATTTAATATACCTTGCTTTAGTAGGAGGTAAATCAATATTTTTTGCCTCATAATCTCTTGGTAAATCTGTAACTGTTTGTACTTCTTCAAAGTTTTCTCCATCTAAACTTGTAGATATGATGGCATTTTTAATCATACCATAATTATAATTAGGAACTGGTACATACTGAAGTCTTGAAATATATAATTCTTCGGCAAGTTCTATTACAATATATCTTTCATCGTTCGTTACTACACGGCTGGAATGCCAGTGAGTATATAAGTTTCCATCAATGGCATTTTTTGCATATTCATATTGATTCATGTTCGGTCTAACTGTTTCTGAAGAAAACTGATAGATTGACAAATCATCGATTGGAATATATTTATATTGTTCATCTATTACATCTTCGGTAAAGGTAAAGGTACTAGCTGGTCCAGCAAGTTTGGTTCCTGTTGCTGCATTACGCACTTCTACGGATTTTACTCCTGTTAAATCTGGATGCTCTTGTGAATACAAAGTCCAAGTATTAGACCCAGCCATTTTCCATTCCATATCATCTGTTGCCCCAATGACTTTATTTTCTAAATCATTGCCATATAAATTAGTAATTGCATCTCCTTCTGTAATATCTATTGTATAAACATTTTCCGTACTATAATCAACACCCATTATGTGAACTTTAATATCATTGGTGGCATTAATCTTAGCAATTTCTTCTTCACTTAGTTGTACAGATTGCTTAGAATCAACAAGAGTCCAAGTATTTCCCCCATCTAAACTATAATTCCAAGTTGTATTGGTAGTTTCATACTGACTACCCAGTTTTATTTTTCCACCATCTTCTCCATCAAAAGAGAAATCTGCAACTTTTGTATCAATAATACCTAATAAGTAATTTGCCATTGTTCTTACTACATCCGATTGTAATACTTGGTCATTAGTTGCTGTAGTTGCCTCTTGTAAAGTTCTTGTTTGTAACATTGTCATTGCTGCCATATAAGCAGGATCAGTAATTTTCGCATTAATTAATCTTAACATATCATACATAGGTAAAGGATAATACTTTAAATTCGTTGCAACATCGGATGCTAATTGATATAATTCCGCATCGGTTCTGCTAGAATCCTGAATATAAAGATTAATAATCCCTAGCCAAGCATCCAAATTAAATGATTGAATATTTAATGCTTCTCTATAATATTTTTCTTGTTTTTCTTTATCATTTGTATATACTTCAGCAAGCATTACTTTTTCTTTGGCTTTTCGATAATTTTCATAATCATTAATAGCCGCTTGTCCTAATAAGATATAAGATACTTGGTTGCTACTGGCATAACTACCATTTCCCCATTGATTGACAAGTCTTATCGTATGATAACCTTTGGTACCAGAGTAACCTGCAGTATTGGCAAGAGGCCAACCACCAACATTATTCCAAATCTCCCAGATTCCATTATTATTGCTATCTTTCTTATAAACAAGATAAGCCGTATGACCCGGTTGACCTATAATAGTACTAGGATATCCTAAGGAAGAGGTAACATTTTGACCTAAATTGGATAGTTGCCAACAAACTCCACCTGTATCCATAATCATCCAAAGACGTGGAAAATATTTTTTATTAATTACATCATATCCAGATAATCGATATTGTTCTTGATAACTGGAAATATCATCAGCATAATATTTTTCACTACGATATAATGATGTATTTACGTTTATATAGTTCATATAGGAATAAGCAGAAATACTATTTCCTTTTGACTCAGCATAATCTCTTAACCAGATAATTTCATCATCATTAATAGTGCTAGCCATAATATAACGCATATCTTCCACTTCTAGAGTGTCAAAAAATGATGTTAATCGATCATTTAAAAATAATTGTTTATAAATTTTATAACGATTTCTAGCAATAGAAATATTAGGATTTGAGGTATCTTCTGCATCTCCTTGAACTGATGATATCCAAAATCCTACTGTTTGCGAATGAGATAAGGATAAGGAAATCATCATTTTTTTATAAACATCACTTAACTTAGTACCATTAGAAGTAGTTCCACTGGCTGTTAAATCTTCCTGATAATTTTGATATAAATCTGTTAATACTTTAATGGATTGTGCATAAGTTCCATCTGGTTTTCCTCCCATAATATAAAGACGTAACATTTCTTTATCATTTAGTAGAGAATTAAAGGTATTTTGAAATTCTTCTCCCTCTTCAAAAAGAGTTTTCAACTGATAGGTCCCAAATTTACTGACTAATTCTCTTTGTAGAAGTAAGAGTTCTAAATCTTCACTTTGAGAATCATTAGCTGCTTTTATTAACTTATCATATTCTTCTACTGTTGTTGTGACATTATCAGTATATCCTTCTTTAATTAACTTAGCATCTCCATATACTGAATGATCATTGCCATTGTTTCCATTATCATTGGCAACCAGTTTTAAATACCGAACTCCTTGGATATTAATCTTAACAAAAGCTGCATTATCTCCTGGTTTTATTACTTCTGGAAGAGAAGCATCTATAAGAGTCCAAACAATGCTATCTTGTGAAGTATAAATTGAAAATTTAACTCCATTACTTGAAGTAGCAGCAGTTGTATTTAATCCCATATAAGAAGTAAAATAATCATAATTATAATTACCAATATCATAAATAAGGGTTGAGGTTGCATGAGCCCAAATGCCTTTTTTGAAAGATACGTTGGAACCCTCTACTTTCATGGTAATTTCCTGATTGGAACTTGTTTTATCATAAACAATATTTCCCCATGCTGTTTGTCCAGATAAATAAGGGATATCCGACAAATGAAGATATTCACTACTTTGTGAATCGTAAGTTGCTAGTTGAGTATTGGAACTTACATTTGTTTTATTAGTATGATAAATTTGACTATCAACATCATGAAAAAACGAAATAGAAATAACACAACAAAATATTGCTATGAAAGATCCTATTACCAGCTTTTTCCTAGACTTTTTTTTCATATTATAACCGCCCCTTCATTAGTAGTTAATATTATAAACTATTTTTTCTTTTTTTTCAAGCATTTTATGCTCTAGCAATATTTTATGTCTAGCAATATTTTATGTTATAATTTTAGCCAAGTTTTTAAAGTTTAATTAAAATTTTTCTCTTCGTCTTTTATTTTTTTCGTCCACTTTTATCAACAATTTTTTCTAATCCCTCCTGATTAAACATAAAGATTTCTTTATCATCAATCTTATAGCTACCTCCATACTTAAAACCATCAACATTTTTTCTTCTTATAATCAAATTACCTTTTTTCCACTTAATTTGCACAATATCACCAATTTCTGCTTCTTCATTGTTAGTTAATAATCGAGCTTTTCTCTGTTTTAAAAAGTCCACTGCGTTTTCAGTTTCAATATCAGGAAACGCATTATCTCTCATCGTTACATCATTAGGATGCATCACAAAACGTTCATTTTGTAATTCACTATTTTCTTCTTTCATTTCTTCCCTCCAAAACTTTTATTTTCCATAATATATTCTACAAAACTAGTAATTGATTCAAATCTACATGACTTATAATATTTTGTAGCAAAGTTAATAATAGCATATGGATAATTCTTATTTACTAAATTAAGTATGTTATGAGGCATTGTATTATTTAAAGTAATATATTGATAGTCAAACTCTTCTGCTGACATTGCTTCTCTAATCTGATAAGAGGCTTTAATCATATTTCTAGCTTCTTTATTTCTTAAGAAACGAGCATCTAAATTACCAGGAAATCTTGTTCTATCAAGAGCATCTGCATCTTTTAGAATATTCGCTAATTGATAAGCACTACTAATAGTATCTAAATCACTAATACCATTCGCTTGACATATCCTAGAAAAAGCAGTAATTCCCTCTTGCTCTTTAGGTACAACATGATATTGAACAATAGCTTCAATTAAAGCTAAATCAGCAGTATTATATTTAGCATTTAAATACTCACTATTCTTAATCAATTCAGCGCTATAACTAGCATGTAAACTATTCTGATTTGTCTTAGTCACTCCAGTATCATGATATTTTGCAGCCTCTATCAATATATCCATATCATGAGTATTTATATTAGCCTGGACTCCTAAGTACATAGAATATAATAATACATTTTTTACATGATTGTAATCATGTTCTGCCATTAAATTATTATCGTATAAATGTTTACTATATATATCTTCTATTTCACTATCATAACGATGAGTTAAATTATTAT
>CAYOCA010000058.1:6445-7855 GCA_964402345.1 uncultured Muribaculaceae bacterium
ATAAAGTGAGAAGTACATCATAGGCATCTACTCCCTCATTTACCTGATTAAAAGCATTATAATATTCTAAACA
The DNA here is from genome assembly GCA_964402345.1 of uncultured Muribaculaceae bacterium. Taxonomy (GTDB): domain Bacteria; phylum Bacillota_I; class Bacilli_A; order RF39; family UBA660; genus RUG11198. Next base: position 6,519 of record CAYOCA010000058.1, read on the forward strand.
AGCATTTTTTCCTTCTATATATTTAGGCATATATTTACTAGGAGTAAGAGAATTCAAATAACTATCTACACGTCCCAATAAACTAGCATATTGTTCCTTATCAATAAGGCCCTTAGAGTATCGATCTTTAATACTATTAATTTGCGTCTCACTTGCTTTTAATTTTTCCTCAAATGTATTTTCCATAACTTTTACTCTTAGTTTATAAATTTCTTTTTTAATTGTTAAAACTTGTCCTTCTTTTACATCGTTAGAAGAAGATAAATTATTATCTCTGAGAATATCAGTCACATCTACACCATATTTATTGGCAATAGCATCAATAGATTGTCCATTTTTTACTTTATGATTTAATTTTATTTCTTCAATAGTAGGAATTTCATTTTCCGGAACAACAAGACTAGTATTTCGACCTAATAATAATTCTTGTTGCCCATAGTTTCTAATTCCTGTAATTTTTTCTAGATAAGCATAGGGTGTTCCTTTGGGAATTAAAATTTCCAATTCAAATTTTCTGGATGCAAACATATTTGGAGCTGTATTATCTAGTACTCTGCAACTTAAATGTGCTTGGTCATTAATAATGGTTCCTGGCAATAAATCCCCCAATGATAACTCTGAATTTTCAAAAAATAAATGATCTACATTTCTCGTTACAATAATATCATCTTTTAAAACTGATTTATTAACAATATTATCCATTATTTTATTAAATTCATCTAGAGTAAAAGAAAAATTAGTATTATGTTTAGAATTATATATTGATAATGCTTGCTCTAAACATCCCTTTATATGAGATATATCATTTCCATTGATAATGTGTCCACTATAAGTAGTAGTAGTTTTTCGATTATAAGCAGCTAAATTAGGTCCAAAAAAAGCCGTAAATACCCAAACAGCCACCAACTCCTCTTGTGTATAATTTTCTGTTAATTTTGACATTTTATTAATATTAGCTAGTTCTTCTTCCGTTAAAGATATACTTTTTCCAGCATTCTTTACAATATCTTCTATTTCTATATCTCCAACACGTATAGTTTGAAGATTTTGTCCAAGATTAGTACCTTCCAACTTTTTATATAGAAATTGTTTGGCATCATTAAAATATTCAGAAATTTGTAATTGATTAGTAAACTTTATTGGACCTTGTATTTTAGTATCACTAGAAAGACTAGATGTCATATGTGCTTCTGATAATTTATCATTTACAGCTTTTTCTAATTTATAATTACCTGATAAAATTAGATTTACTGTATCTATAATTTTATTATTAGATAGTAATTGTTGTTTTATTTTATATATTTGGCTTTGAATAGCATTCTTTTGAGCGGAAAAAA